>JAGHTU010000009.1 GCA_018065185.1 Candidatus Equicola faecalis
AATAAAGTGCGTCATCGCTATATACAGAACTCTGAGCGATGGGAATACGGTTCCCGCTCCTCGCAAAGCCGATTCCTCTGTTTCTTATTGAGTGGTTTCTGTTTTTTCGCTTTCTGGGGTTCTCGCAGAGTCTTGCGAATTAAACACAGATCAAATCTTGTTTTTCAAATATTCTTCAACAATATCAACGGCACACTCTACCATCCTCAGGCATGGGCGTGAACGGTAGTATTCCTCCGTGCGCTCGGCAGGGGTGGAAGGGTGGGACTTCTGTTCTTCGGCTCTCAGGCGCAACAGTTCTGCACAGCGTGTGCTTCCGTTGCGCTGACCGAACTCGGAAAAGAAATGCTGTACCGTCTCGTAGTTCTTTTGTTTTGCTGTCTGGTCGGATTCTTCGGTCTGCCCAGTTTCAAGTCCTGCAATCATGCATGCCCCACAAAGAGCTCCACATGTCTCGCGCATACGTCCTATGCCACCACCGAATGATGCTGACAGTCGCAAAGCCAGATTCATCGGTATGTCATAATCTTTGGCAAAAGCACCGAACACAGCCTGTGAACAGTTAAAACCTTGTAGAAACAAATCTCTTGCTTTCTGTTTGTAATCAGTCGCCATAGTCATCTCCTCTTAAATTCATTCTATCCAAACACGCGTATATCATCCCCATTTCAAATCCTCGTTGTAGGGCAAAACGTACGAGTTTTCCTCTCCTTTCATAGTCGGTGGTGGCTTTGATTGTCGGCAACTTTGTCAAGAGCAAAGCCAGAAGTGTTTCCTGCTGTGCATCGCTGTCGGATGCTTCAAGCAATGGAGAATAGATGTCCTTCGATATATGCTTTTGACAGAGTACCTGTTCTATTTTCCGTTTGCCCCAGCGGTTGAAACGCAACTTGTGGTCAATGAAAGCACGGCAGAACCGTGTGTCATCCACATATCGATTTTCTATCAGATGGCGCACAATCTGCCCTCGCACCTTTTCTTCTGCGCCCCAGTTGATGAGTTTCCGAATGATATCGTATGTGCAATACTCGGCTTGTGAGCATTGCGCCGTGAGCTTGAACAACATCTCATCTTTACTAAGCGTTTTCTTCATCTGAAAAAGAGGGGAGAGAAGGGTCAACCATCAAGGGCAGCCATTCAATTAACATAAAGATGATGTCGGTGGATATATGATTCCACGTTTTTTGTCACCATACCGCTGATGCTTTCACCATTGCGCAGACGCTGCCGTATCTCCGTACTGCTGACATCGAGCAATGGCGCATCTTTAAGCCATGCGACATTACTACCCTGTGGCATCTTCCAATTGGATTCTGCCTCGCGTTCTGTCTGTCTTGGATATATAAAAATCTCAAATGAGGATAGTATCTCCTGTGCTTTGTACCATTGAGGGAAACGCTGCCAGTTGTCCTCACCTATCAATAAGACGGGATGTACATCGGGATAGTCATTACAGATGCCACGTAAGGTGTTTATCATGTATGACGGACGTGGCAGATGAAACTCGTAATCCGAGACTTTCATCTGCAATTCTCTCTTTGCACATCGGAAATCATCAATGGCGAGTTGCGCCATTTCCAGACGCTTCTCATCACACAGTAGGTCGTCATCTTTTTTTAACGGATTCATCGGCGAGACCACGAACCATAGCTCATCTAGTGTTGCCTCGTCCAAAAACGCTTCGCCCAGATGAAGATGCCCCATGTGGATGGGATTAAAACTTCCGCCAAAGATGCCTATGCGTCTCACTTGTCAAGGAAAGCCTTTACCAATTCAAAGACCTTGTGTTCAGCCTGTTCAAGATTGTCGTTCACCACCACCTGGTCAAAGTTGTTTGCCTGTGAGATTTCATAATCCACACGCTTCATACGCTCGTCAATCACATCGTATGCCTCTGTGCCACGAGCCAACAGGCGGTGGGTCAGTTCTTCTTTGCTCGGTGGCATGATGAAGATTGCCAAAGCCCTGTCACCATAGTGCTTTTTAATGGCCAGCCCACCATTTACATCCACGTCGAAGACTACGTTTTCACCTCTTTCAAGTTGCTTCTCAACCTGCGATTTTAGTGTGCCATAGAATGTGCCTGCATAGACCTCCTCATATTCAATAAACTCATTCATGATGATGTGATGACGGAAATCATCCTTAGAAATAAAGAAGTAGTTCACTCCGTCCTGCTCGTTATCGCGCGGTTTACGGGTGGTGGTAGAGACTGAGAAATGACAGTTCAAACCCTGATGCATCAAAAAGTTCACTATCGTGGATTTGCCCGCTCCTGACGGGGCTGCAAAGATTAATAATTTTCCTGATTTCATAATCTATGATTTTTATATTTTGGTTTATGGTCTATAATGATTTGACCATTTATTACATAACATTGAGCACCTGCTCTTTTATCTGTTCCAACTCATCTTTCATCATCACCACGATGTTCTGCATCTCGGCATTGTTGCTTTTTGAACCGGTAGTGTTTATCTCACGTCCCATTTCCTGTGCAATAAATCCGAGTTTCTTGCCCTGCGACGTGCCTTCGGTGAGTGTCTTACGGAAGTAGTCAAGATGATTGTTAAGGCGTTGCTTTTCCTCGCTGATGTCAAGTTTTTCGATATAGTATATCAGTTCCTGTTCAAGGCGGTTGGCATCATACTGCACATCATGTATTTGTTTCAAGTTGTCTGTGATGCGTGCACGAATCTTCTCCACTCTGGATTTCTCGTAAGGTTCAATCTCTTTGAGCAACCTTTCTATATTATCCACTTTCTCGCGGAATTTCTTTTCAAGCGCATCTCCCTCCTGACGACGGAACGCCATGAGTTCGTTGATGGCTGTTCTCACAGCATCCATCACTACCGCCCATTCCTCTGGCGACACCTCATCATCTTCTGTCTTTGTCAGCACATCAGGCATACGCATGAGCAACGACATCCAGTCCTGTGGTTCCTCGACCCCGATGTTGTCGGCAAGAGTTTTTAATTGAACGAGGTAATTCTGTGTAAGGTCTGCATTTATCGGCGTGGCAGCAGAACACCCTTCTTTCACCACCCACAGCGAGAAATCCACCTTGCCACGCTCCAGCGTTGCAGATATCATCTGGCGCATCTCCATCTCTTTCTCGCGGTAGCAGGGTGCTATGCGTGCAGAGATATCCAAAGCCTTACTGTTGAGTGACTTTATCTCAACGTGTATTTTCTTTTCATTAAAGGTCACGGCAGTCTTGCCGTATCCAGTCATTGATAATATCATAATTGATGTGGTGTTTATATCATTGAACTGTGATGAGGTAATAGTTCTTCTTTCCGCGTTGCACGAGAAGATATTTCCCATTGATAAGGTCGTCCGTTGTGATGATGCGGTCAAACGCCGTCAGTTTCTCCTTATTGAGTGACACACCGCCACCCTGCACCAACTTTCTCATCTCGCCTTTGCTTGGGAAAATGTTGGCTTGCTGGGTAAAGAGTTCCACGGCTGGCTGTCCCAAATCCTCTTTTGAGATGGTGAACATCGGCACACCTTCAAACACACTGCAGAATGTTGCCTCATCCAGTCTTTGCAGACTCTCCTTTGTGCCTTTGCCGAAAAGGATGGACGAAGCCTCAATAGCCATCTCATAATCCTGTTGGGAATGTACCATCACCGTTACTTCCTGTGCCAGACGTTTCTGCAAGATGCGCATACCAGCATCCTTATGATGTTCTTCAATCAGGGCATCAATAGTTTCCTTGTCCAAAGATGTGAAAATCTTGATGTATTTCTCTGCATCATCATCGCTCACGTTCAGCCAGAACTGATAGAACTTATATGGTGTCGTACGTTTTGGATCAAGCCATATGTTTCCGCTTTCTGTCTTGCCGAACTTCTTGCCGTCGGCTTTCGTTATGAGCGGACATGTCAGGGCAAAGGCTTCTGCTTCGCCTCCTAACGTACGGCGGATAAGTTCCGTACCGGTAGTCATGTTTCCCCACTGGTCGTTACCGCCAAGTTGCAGTTTACAACCCTTTGCCTGATAAAGATGCAGGAAATCATAACCCTGAAGAAGCTGATAGGTAAATTCTGTGAAGGAAAGACCATCACGGGCGATTCCGTTTAGGCGTTGTTGCACACTCTCTTTTGCCATCATATAATTGACGGTGATGTGCTTGCCGACGCTACGGGCGAAATCAAGGAACGTAAAGTCTTTCATCCAGTCATAATTGTTCACCATTTCTGCCGCATTGGCATCAGTGCTGTCAAAATCGAGAAATTTAGCCACTTGTGCTTTTATACATTCCTGATTATGATAGAGTGTCTCGGCATCCAGTAGGTTGCGCTCCTGTGACTTGCCGGATGGATCGCCAATCATACCCGTAGCACCACCCACAAGAATTATCGGCTTGTGACCACAGCGTTGCAAATGTCGGAGCATCATAATGCCACACAGATGACCAATATGAAGGGAATCAGCAGTTGGGTCAGTACCAAGATAGGCTGTCACCATTTCTTTTTGCAGGAGTTCTTCTGTACCGGGCATTATCTGCGCCAACATCCCACGCCATTTGAGTTCTTCAACAAAATTTTTCATTATTAAGTTATTATTCATTATCAATTGTCAATTACTAATCATATTTTATGGCACAGGGTCATATCCTGACCCTCCCCATGGGTGACATCTGAGCAATCGTCTCATGGATAGCCACATCCCTTTCAGCGGTCCGTATTTCATGATTGCTTCCAACGCATACTGCGAGCATGTAGGGGTGTAACGGCATGAAGGCGGAAGTAAAGGCGAGATACACCTTTGGTAAAGCCGTATAGGAAAGCAAAATACTTGGGATATCATCTTCATTTTTCAATCTCTTTTAACAATCCCTTGATAACAGAATCCACCACATGTGTCTCCACCATCTTATCTGCTGTCCAGATGAAAGCCATTGCCAGACTCTGATGTTCAATAATGGCTTTGTTATGGCGATAGGCTTCGCGCACCTGACGCTTTATTCTGTTACGGTCAACAGCATGTTTAAAGAGCCGTTTCGGCACACTGATAAGCACCATGTTGCCATCCTCACAGGACATATACAGCATCCTCACAGGGTAAGAAAACAACGAAGCAGTTCCTTCCCTGTTAAACATCTTCTCAATCGTATGGAAACTGCAGAGACGCTCACATTTTCTCAGCCCCAGCCCACTCATATCTTTTAATGTTTTGGGTTTTGAGTTATCTCACGACCCATTTATCTTTTCTGCTCTTCTTTCAAAAAAGCCTGTAATGCAGAAGTCATGGAAGGATATTCTACCGACGGAGCCTCTACAACAAGATTCAGCCCCGCCTCGCGTGCCATCTTTGCCGTGGCAGGACCGAAAGTGGCTATTTTTATTTTCTTTTCGGCAATATCAGGAAAATTTTGTATGAGAGTGGTTACACCCGTAGGCGAGAACAATACCACCATGTCGTAATCAAACACCTCATCAGGTGTGAAATTATTACTGATTGTACGATACATGATGCATTCCTTATATTGTAATCCACGCTCATCAAGCGTACTGTTGATGTCACTTGAATGGACATCACTCACTGGCAAAAGATACTTCTCGCCCTTATGCTTCACCATCAATGGGATGAGGTCAACCAACTTGCCTGTAGTGCCAAAAAACACCTTACGTTTTCTGTATTGTACGTATTTCTGTATATAAAGTGATATGGTTTCAGTTACACAGAAATATTTCATCGTTTCAGGTATAGTCACTTTCAAGTCCTGTGCTATCCTGAAGAAATTATCAATCGAGTGACGCGAAGTAAATACTATTGCCGAATAATCCGTCAATGAGACATGCTGTGCACGGAATTCCTTTTCAGAAACACCCACCACTTTTATGAAAGGGCGGAAAACAATTTCCACACCTACCTGCTTTGCCAACGTATAATAAGGTGATTTCTCACTTGTAGGCTGGGGCTGCGAAACCAGTATCTTCTTTATCATCGGTATAACTAAATTGCCATGTTGATGTTGTCTTCTTTTATCACGACTACATCAGTTGCCTATAAAGCCTGTCAACACTTCACGCAGAAGTAAAAGAGGCCCAATTTCAAGCATGCAAAAGTACAAAATATTTTGCAACAAACCGCTTAATGTGCCAAAAAACATACGATTAGCCTTATAAAACAGACTCAACTTTGCACACACAACAATGGCTATTGCTGAATAAAAAGCAACCTTGATAGGCAAAGAGAAATATACACATGCCACTATTAGGGGAAATAGAAAAAGTCCTTCGACAGCCGTCAGCAAAATCAGCGAATGATTCCAGTTCTGTGCCTGTTTGGCACTGAAGTAGAAGTAATTGATTGCATAATAAAGGATATAACGCATTATGAAATATAGGGAAAATATTCCGATATAAAGCCATATTGTATATTCTTCGTCTATTAGATAGATGCCTAACGCTAGAAGGAGTGCTGTCTGTCCGCAAAGCACATATTTATATGTACGCTCAATGGCGTTGCCAAAGAAAAAAGAATAATCGCGAGTGTAAATGAATGACTTTATTTCCCGCAGAATTTGATTGCCCACAGTTGCCAAAGCCAACAACCCCATTATTGTACAGATGACAATAATCAGAACCACTGTATCATCATCTCTCTGACAATAAGGTATGGGCATCGTATCTAACATCCTTTGCTGTGCAAATATGAATTATAGAAATAGGCGTTTAATATCATCCACAAGGTCAAGTTTTTCCCATGTAAAGAGCTCCACCGATAGGGTCTTCTTTTCGTGATAAAGACTTGTGAATGTCTTTTCCCTGCGTTCATACTCGCGCCCCATGTGCCCATAGGCTGCCGTCTCGAGATAGATAGGCTGTCGCAGTTTTAGACGCTTCTCAATGGCACTTGGGCGGAAGTCGTACATCGCGCGAATCTTCTCTGCTATCTCGCTGTCGCTAATCTTTACATGACTTTTGCCGTAGGTGTTGACATAGATGCTCACCGGTTCTGCTTTTCCTATGGCGTAAGCCAACTGTACCAATATTTCATCACTGACACCAGCTGCCACAAGGTTTTTTGCTATGTGGCGTGCTGCGTATGCTGCGCTACGATCCACCTTTGATGGGTCTTTGCCTGAAAAAGCACCGCCACCGTGAGCACCTTTGCCACCATAAGTGTCAACGATAATCTTCCTGCCCGTAAGACCGGTATCACCATGAGGTCCGCCTATGACAAACTTTCCTGTAGGGTTCACAAGATATTCTATATCATCGTTGAACAGATCCAACACTTTCTGGCTCTTTATCGTCTGCTTTACACGCGGTATGAGAATATTTATCACATCCGCCTTTATCTGTTCTTGTGACACGTCCTCGTCGTGCTGAGTGGAAACGACAATAGTGCGGATGCCCAATGGCACGCCGTCGTCGCTGTATTCCACCGTCACTTGACTCTTGGCATCCGGACGCAGATAAGTCATAACCTGATGCTCCTTGCGGATGTTTGCCAACTCACGCATAAGTCGGTGTGACAGATCAAGTGTAACAGGCATAAAACTATCCGTCTCGTTGGTGGCATATCCGAACATCATCCCCTGATCACCAGCTCCTTGCTCCTCTTTCGTGGCACGATTTACGCCTTGAGCAATATCACTGCTCTGTTCGTGAATGGCAGTGAGGATGCCACACGAGTTGCAGTCGAATTGATATTCAGATTTCGTATATCCTATACGTTCTATAGTACGGCGTGCTATCGTCTGCAGGTCAATATATTCGCTTGATGTTACCTCGCCCATGATTATCACTTGTCCGGTTGTGACAAATGTCTCTATTGCACAATGTGCATCTGCATCATAGGCGAGAAATTGGTCTAATAGTGCATCACTTATTTGGTCTGCTACTTTATCCGGATGGCCTTCCGATACCGATTCTGAGGAAAATAAATATGACATTCTTTTAATTATGTGTTATGTGTTGTGAGTCATGGAATCCCATAACCCATTAACTTTAATATCCAAATATATCTTTCTGAGTTAGACGGTAAATAGGACCTAATTTTTCAAGTACCGACATATCCAACTCTTTCTCATCACCAAGAATGAGATATTTGTATGTACGTCCTTTTACGTTCTGCTTCTGGAAGCGCACGATATCATCAAGTGTCATAGCCTGTACCTTATTATATATATCCTTGTTGATGTCGTAATTCAGTCCGTGACGGCGTGCAGAAAGGAAACTATTGAACACCCCTGTCTTTATCGTACGTTGTGTAGCAAGACGTTTCAGTACGGCATCCTTTGCCACCTGGAACGCTCCTTCCTGTGCCGGCATATTTTCAACTATCTCATCAAATGTCTTTAGACACTCAGGAAGTTTGTCATTCTGTGATATGATATAAGTGAAGAATGTGTTTGTTTGGTCCTTGTAAGTGGCATTACGATAAAGAGCATTTGCTGAATAAGCTAGACCACGAGCCTCGCGTAACTCCTGGAACACCACTCCGTTCATGCCTCCACCGAAATATTCGTTATAGATTTCCATTTCAGGCAAGAGTGTAGCATCGTATTTCTGTCCATTATCGGAGAAACTGACCATATAGATATTCTTTGCTTCATATGGAGCAATATATACCTCATTCTTCGGTGTAGGAAGTGTGCGGAATATATCGCCTTCTGTTGTTGGCAGAAGATTCTTGCGGGAAGTCTCTTTCTTAAGAAGTGTTTCCACTTCTTTCTGTGTGAGCGGACCATAATAAAGTATTGTCTTCTGATAGTCGATAATGTGTTTGAGATTGTCAAGAAGTGATTGTGGATTCATCCCTTTAAGTTCTTCTTCCGAGAGGATGTTGGCCGCTCCATTTAGAGATCCGTACTGTCCGTAGGTAAAGAGATAAGAGAAGTTGGTGCGTTGGTCTAATTTCGCATCTGCACGCCCTTTGATGATATCGCTCACCATATTGTCGTAGATGGTCTTATCGCTTTGCGGTTGCATAAGCCATTCATCGGCAATCTTCATTGCTTTCGTCATATTCTCTGCCAATCCGGAGATGGAGATTGTAGTACGTCCTTCTGATGTCACCATGCTCACATTGCAGGCAAGGTGATATAGTTCCTTTTTCAGTTCAGCAGGAGTCATTGTTGTCGTACCGAGATAAGAGATGTAGTCTGTGGCATTGTCAAGCGTTTTATCTGCTTTCGTACCGCGGTTGACGATGTATTGCAGGACGAAAGTCTCGTTAGATGTGTTCTGCTTATACAACAACTCATCACCATTCTTAAACTCCTTACGGCTCATATCCGTATCATAGTTTACGAATACAGGTTGAATAGGGTCAACGTGTGTAGCGGCAATGTCTTTTACAAACTGACTCATCTTGTCGCGGTTCATCTCAATAGGTGAGATAGATGGTTTCTCTATTTTCTTCTCATTCTTATCCTCTCCCTTGTGCTTATATACGCAGGCATAACCATCTGTAAGATATTTGTTGGCAAAAGCGATAACATCTGCCTTTGTGATTTGGCTCAGGCGATCAATCTTTTCCACTTCGTCTTTCCACTCTGTTTGGTTGACAAATGACTGCACAAACATATCTGCCCTTGCCTCGTTATTTTCCAATTCACGCATACGCTGGAGCTTCAGGTTGTTGATAATTGACTCCAGAAGTGTTTCTTCAAACTCGCCCTGTTTGAGTTTTTCCACCTCGCCTAACAATAGTGCGCGACACTCTTCCAGCGTCTGTCCCTCTTTCGGCATAGCAAGTGCGATAAATTCAGAGAAGTCGCTCATGCCGTTTGTTCCACTTGCAGCGCGAAGCACTTTCTGACTTTGATTGAGGTCTAAATCAATGAGGCCTGCTTTACCATTGTTCAGTATTTCGGCAACGATGTCGAGATAGTCACATTCCTTTGATTTCTGTCCTGGGAACGCCCATGCCAGCACCACGCGGTCAGCCTCTCTTCCATAAATATCCTTTACGATAGGTGCAGTCAGGGTGGTGTGAGGCAGACTGAGCAAGCGGTCGTGTTGTGCAGGTACGTTAGGATTCGGTTGCCAGTCGCCAAAGTATTTCTTGATGATAGCCACCGTCTTGTCGAAATCAATATCACCGCTCATACATATAGCCACATTGTTTGGACGATACCAGTCATTGAAATGTTTCTTGATGTTACTTATTGACGGATTCTTCAGGTGGTCCTGCGTGCCGATTACAGTCTGTTTGCCGTATGGATGATTAGGGAAAAGCATAGCACCCACTGCTTCCCAAACCTTTCTCATATCCTGCGTAAGAGAGATGTTATATTCTTCGTACACTGCCTCTAACTCTGTATGGAAGCCACGGATGACGAGATTCTTGAAACGGTCGCTTTGTATCTTTGCCCAATTCTCCATCTCATTTGCAGGGATATCTTCTGTGTAGCATGTCACGTCTTCGGAAGTATAGGCATTCGTACCCTTTGCACCGATGGTAGCCATCAGTTTATCATATTCGTTGGCAATGGCATGAGTTGACGAGAGATAAGACAGACTGTCTATCGTGTGATAGATAGCCTTGCGCTTATCGGCATCTGTCGTCTTGCGATACACCTCATAGAGTTCTTCTATCTGTTCAAGATACGGACGTTCAGCTTCATAGTTCTGCGTACCGAACTGCTTAGTACCCTTAAACATAAGGTGCTCAAGGTAGTGAGAAAGACCCGTTGTTTCTGCAGGGTCGTTCTTTCCGCCAACACGCACTGCGATAAATGTCTGTACGCGTGGTACATCCTTATTGTCGGTAAGATAGATTTTCAAGCCATTGTCAAGTGTGTATATCCTCGACTTCATTGGATCGTTAGGCACTGTTTCATATTTCTGTGCCAGAAGCATTGCGCAATTCATTATTGCCAATACTGCAATCAAAATAAGCTTTTTCATACTGATATTCTTTATAATCTTTTTGAGTTCATCTCTTTTATTAGACTGCAAAAGTAGTAATAATGCGACAGATTTACGGTTTTTTAACCTTTAATGTCCTTGTTGATGCAACAGATGTACGGCTGTTGTCCACTTCATATTCTTTATGAAATCTGTGAGTTGCTCTTCGCTAACATCACCCATATTGAATTCCTTGCGTGCATCTTTCTTTATCATCTCCACCCATTGTTTGTAAGCCTCGCTGCCGGTAGAGAGTGGTGTGCGGAGCGTGCGGAGTGTAGCGATGCCTCGTTGTAAGTCTTTCAGAGTGCTTATCTTACCATCTTCCACCTTTGCAGCCAAAGTATTTACACTTTCCTCATCAACGATGAAACCGAGCATATCGATATATCTCTTGTCATCGCACATTGTTACTTCCGCATGTCCGAGAGCGAGAATAAGGTCATAATATCGAATACCCTTTTCAAGGGCTGTGCGCTTGATTGCACAGTTCTGATAAGTATATTCTTCCACATCTCCCTGCTCTTTGCGCAAAGTTTCCAGCACCTGCTTACCTTCACGTGCTACCTGCAGAAGATATGGATTCGGGAAATCGTAGGTTATAATGTCACTACCATCTGTTGGTCGAGTGGCAGGGCGTCTGTCGCGCGTAGGCCACTTGTTGATGTCGCGCCATGTGCCTACAGTCTTTAGGTTTGTCCCTGGATATACGTACGTCTTCACCGTATCGCCAAAGATATATGAAAAAGGCAGTTTACCCAAGTCGGGATGTTGCGTCACTTTACCCATCACCATTGAGAATGCCCCTATCGTGGCTGGCCATAGGATATGGCACCCCGAAGCCGTCTTTGCTCCACGTTGCAACGTGCCCCAATGGATAGGTCCCATCTTATAAGCATGATTGCTCTGATTGGTGTTTGAACCGGCATTATAGAACGAAAACTCCCCTCCGATGAGAAGTGTGGATTTATGATGCGAGCATGAGAATGGGCCACATAGAGCTGCACACGCCTCACCATTGTCCATATATGAGTTGGCAAAGAAGCAGGAAGCTTCACTTGAAAAACCTTTTCCAAGATGTACTGCTTCACCCACAAAACTCTCATACACCTTTGCCCCATCGGTTACCTCTGCTCCACAGGCCGTGACACTTTTCTCCATTATTACATCAGGACCGATATAGGTGGGTATCTCCTCGCTACTCTGTATGATGCAGTCCGAGATTTTGGTTGCACCTTCTATCACTGCACCATCACCGATGATGCACCGTCCGCCATCATCATTTTCTTTCTCTGCCAAACGGCAAACGGATGGGAAATGTATCATCATCCATGCCAACTGTGCCGTGAGGTTCGGACAAAGCACCACATTACCGTCACCGCCTTCGTTGAGCACAGATATTTTCACTGCTCCGTTTTGCTTCCCACTGCCACGAATAATTTTTACGTCCGTCAAACGGCAGTTGCGCCCAATCTCTACATCACCATAAAATCTCACGTTATGAACTGATGTGGCAGCAAACTCCTCAGCAACCATTATCCGTTCCCAGTTTTCGGCACGACATCCCTGACGTTCCAAAACCGTTATTTCTTCTTTTTTTAATTGTCTCATGATTCTATATCGTAAAGAAAATCATTGTACGGATATTTCTGCACATGCAGTTCCCGCACTTTCTTATATAGCACATTACGCATTTCTTCGATGTTTTGCTTTTTTATAGCGGAGATAAACAGACAGTCTTCGCCAAGTTTTGCCATCCATGTCGCTTTGAGTTCCTCAAGCGGGATATTCTCTTTCTGCATCGGTGTCAGGTCGTCTCCTTCCTTTTCTACCCATGTATATGCATCTGTCTTGTTAAATATTATCATAGACGGCATATCGGCACATCCAAGGTCGGCAAGTGTTTTTTTTACCACTTTTATCTGTCCCTCAAAGTCGGGATGGGAAATATCTACAACGTGTACCAGTAAATCTGCCTCGCGCACCTCGTCAAGCGTACTCTTGAAGGAATCTACGAGATCGGTAGGTAACTTACGTATGAACCCCACCGTGTCGGCAAGTAGGAAAGGCAGATTTTCTATCACCACTTTACGCACCGTCGTATCAAGCGTGGCAAAGAGTTTATTCTCGGCAAACACTTGTGACTTCGACAGAAGATTCATTATCGTTGACTTGCCTACGTTGGTATATCCCACGAGTGCCACACGAATGAGTCGTCCGCGGTTCTTGCGCTGTGTCGTCTTCTGCTTCTCTATCTCTACGAGGCGTTGCTTGAGCAGTGACAGCCGTTGCAGAATGATACGGCGGTCCATTTCCAACTGTGTCTCACCAGGACCACGCAAGCCCACAGAGCCTTTGCCGCCTCCACCACCACTACCGCCTGCCTGACGTTCAAGGTGTGTCCATAACCGTTGCAGACGTGGCAACATATAGCGGTATTGTGCTATTTCCACCTGTGTCTTTGCTTCTGCCGTCTGTGCGCGCATGGCAAAGATGTCAAGGATGAGTGATGTGCGGTCAAGAATTTTTACTTTAAGTTCTGCCTCAATGTTCTTCAGTTGTTTGGCAGACAATTCATCATCGAATATCACCATTCCGATAGGCTCGTTTTCGGCCACTTCATCATTATCCTCAATAAACTGCCTTATCTCGTCAAGCTTTCCTTTGCCTATGTAGGTCACATTATTCGGACCGTCCATTTTTTGCATGAAACGTTTCACGCAAGATGCACCTGCCGTCTCTGCAAGAAATTCCAACTCATCAAGATATTCTTCAGTGCGTGCCTCATCCTGATTCTTTGTGATAAGACCCACGAGAATAGCCGTTTCTGTTTTGGCTTGTGATATTACAAATTCTTTCAATTCTTAATCTTCAGAAAATATCCTAATTTATAGAGCTTCAAGGCTGTAAGGCTTGGTGATTTTCCTTTGAGGTTGTCACGTTCTATCCACCCGAACAAGATATGCCAAATACGTATTGCCCACTTGCATTTTGATTTTTTTACCCCATCAAGTAATGGCGAATATCCACATAGCTCGTCTGCAAAGGAATATAGGGTATGCATAGCCTCCTCCACTTTCTTTAGATATTCGTTATTGTTTTCAAAATCGCTAAGTATCACTGGATTATCTATGTGCAAGAGTGAAACATTCTTTATACACAACATCTTGCCAAACAGAACGTCTTCATATCCATACCCTTTTATTCTCTCATCGAAAGGTATTTCCATCAGCGTCTGTCTGCGAATAAGAAAGTTTGTACTGCGGAAACTCTTGTATGGTTCTGCCTGACGCAACTGCACTAGATGCTTTGGCTGTGCATCGTATTCATACTTATACCGCAGGTTGTTCTCCAAAAGCCTTTCATCGCTCAATATGCGTACACCGCCACACACCACATCTGCATCCTCCTCCCTGTCCTTAAGATAGTTTTCAAGGAAGAATGGCTGTAATTGTACATCACTATCCATTAACAACAGCCATTCGTAATGTGCTTCCTGTGCTAGACGGTTTCTCACAGCTGCTCTACCGATATTTTCTTCCAACACGATATAGCGACAGCCGGACATTGTGGAAATAGCAGAATTACGTTTCATAAACTCTGCATCGGTACTGCCATCTTCCATCACGATTATCTCATAATCCAGAGTGCGTATCGTTGCCACTTGTTCAAGCAACTGCTGCACCAATCCTACACAGACATTGTTGTGCACTGGAAGTAATATCGATAGTTCTGTCTTCACCCATTCAATGTTTTATGTTTGCAAAATTAGTGAAAGCAGAGAGCAATACAAAATAAATTTGGCTTTGCACTCCATTTATTCTAATTTTGTACCCCTAGAATCATAGGTAAAAAAAAGAGGTATGAAAAAGTTTTTTATAGTAGCATTGGTTTCCTCGCTGTTTACAACGGGGATGTTTACATCATGTCTTGGAGATAATGATGACCCCGGGTTTGACGTCACCACAGAGCTCACGGCAGATAAGAAACAGGTGTGTGCTGACAGCGACACCGTGAATTTTGAGTTGCGTGCTTTTGCTGTTGATCATGAAAAACATGGCAAGGCAGTAGCATTGATAGACAGAGTGATTTGGCATCTAGTGACTCCTGATATGAAAGACAGCATCATCGGACATCAAGAGGACTATGCTTTGGAGGTGGCAAAACTCAAACAGGCGTTTAATAAAGTTGGGCAATGTATCGTATATTCAGAAATGAATGGACATTTTGGTGATTGGACTTTCTACGGAGTGAGTGACACGGTAGTGGTGTCAGTAGTCCAATCGAATTGAGCATTTCCCGGAGGGGTATAAACGTCCCCGTAGATACGGTTTATATCAAATAACGTTGGAATAGGGAAAAGTTTACCGATCCATAGGCGCGGTGTTCAATAAAGCATGGGTGCGATGAGAAATCATAGTCGCGCCCATGTTCTAGTATAAAGACACCATTCGGGTTGAGCAGAGCGTTGTTGTTCGTCACGATGTCGGGGAGTGTCGGCAGTGTTGGCAGTGCATAAGGTGGGTCAGCAAAGATGATATCGAAACCGATATGACATGCTTTCAAGAAACGGAAGACATCGGTGCGCAATGGCGTACAGTTCTCTTCGCCAAGTTTTTTAAGACATTCCGTAATGAACCTGTGATGGTCGCGGTCAGCCTCTACGCTAATCACCTTTGTGCATCCGCGTGAGAGCATTTCCAGAGTGATGCTTCCTGTACCGGCGAATAGGTCGAGTGCCGTAGTTCCTTCAAGGTCCATATACCCACGCAATACGTTGAACAGATTCTCCTTTGCAAAATCTGTCGTCGGGCGTGCTTTGAATGAACGTGGTATTTCAAACGAGCGTCCTTTATATTTTCCTGTAATGATTCTCATTCCTATTCTTCGTCCTTTATGGGAGAGGCTGGGTGAGACTCTTGATGATGAGCACCAGCAGGGCGATGATGATAACCATCAGTGTTAGATTTATCCACTTAATCATTCTCTTTGGTTTTTCTGGGCAGATGTGACTGTCGGCGAAGCCATCGTTGTTTGCGTGCTTCGTAGTCTTCGCGGGCTTTCTCAAGATAGTTGTCTGCCATGGGTGCGATGGTCGTTTATTTCACCATTATAACGAGATATTTTGATGTGCGCCAGAACGAGACTGCATCAAGAATCTTCAGCACGTACATACCTTTCGCATCCGGTTGTAGTGAATAACTGCCTGCAGGATGATGAGTGAGGATGCGTGCTGATTTACTGTATAACTTTATCTCATTGTCTATGCGGATGTCTATCTTCGTGAAATAATCTTTTGTAGATTCTGAGAAGATGAGTTTGCTGCCATCAAGAATCTGCTGAGTATTCAACTCCTTTTTCGTGCCGAACACATAGAAACCCTCGTTGAGTTTTTTGTCCTGCTGTTCGATGGTATTCCGGTCAGATGCTATCGTTTGGGCTTTTTCCGTATTCTCGCGCGAAGCAGCATTGAGGTCGTCGCTGATGCGGTCCAACTTGTCGTCAAGTTCCCGTATCTGTATGTCTTTTTCCGTCAATTGTGCCCGTAGCAGGTTTATCTCCTTATCCTTATTGGCAAGCTGCACGAGATAGTCGGCAACGGTCTTACGCAACTGGTCACTGTCGTATGAACTCTTCTTTACCTGTTCTCGCAATTTCTGTATGAGTTGACGGTTCTGTCGCATACATTTCTGTATGTACGACATATTTTCCATAATGAATGCTTCACGGTCTATACCTTCACTGTTCTTTGCAAGTGTCAGACGGTCTTCAGTCTCGTTTATCACGCGAAAACACTCCTGTATCTCGTTGAGTGTTCCCATCATGTTGTTTATCTCCTTGTCCTTTTGTGCAAGGAGATTTGTGAGCGAGTCGGTCTGCTTGTTTGACGACACGGTGACGTGTCTGGCTTTATCCTGTTTCTCTTGGCAGCCCGATAACAGCGTGACGGCCAAGCATAGGAATAGTAGTTTTTTCATTGTTTCTTTCCTTCTAATATAATTACAAATTCGCCCTTTGGTGTCTCTTGGGTGAAGTGCTGATATACTTCTTCGATTGTACCACGTACACATTCCTCATGAATCTTTGAGATTTCACGTGCTACGCATATCTTTCTCTCATCACCCATCACCATGCGCAACTCTTCAAGTAGTTTTACTACGCGGTAAGGTGATTCATAGAATATCATCGTCCGTTTTTCTTCGCTCAAGGCTTCGATGCGGGTTTTCCTTCCCTTCTTCTGTGGCAGGAAACCCTCGAAACAGAAACGGTCGGCAGGCAGACTTGAACTTATTAGTGCCGGAACAAATGCTGTTGCCCCTGGCAGGCATTGCACTTTTATTCCCTCTGCCACAGCTTCGCGCACGAGAAAGAACCCCGGGTCGCTGATTCCCGGTGTACCGGCATCGCTGATGAGCGCAATCGTGGCACCTGCTTTCAGCCGTTCAACGATACCTTTTGAGGTCTGATGCTCGTTGAACTTATGGTGTGAGACGAGGTGTGTATGAATATCGTAATGGTTCAGGAGTTTTGCTGAGGTGCGTGTGTCCTCGGCAAGCACCACGTCTGCTTCCTTCAGTATGCGAAGGGCGCGTAGCGTTATGTCTTCCATGTTTCCGACAGGTGTCGGTACGATATACAATATTCCCATATCCGAGGTGCAAACTTACATAAAATTTTGGGATTTACGCCCATTGAAATAAAAATCAAGCCCACTCTCTACCCGATTAAAAGTTAACTTTTATCATACGACACTTCGAAACCGAACAACCGAAGCCTCGGTGTTAAACCAACAGAGCCTCCAAATGATCGCGATGATTTACCCAAATGATCGCGATGATTTACCCAAATGATCACGATGATTTAATAAAATGATCACGATCATTTGTAGGCTCCGAGCGGAAGAGGGCGAGGCAAGGGTTGGAAAACAGCGATTTACTGAGGGTTACAAAACTGCTTTTATTCAAGTTTATTCTGTCCGATAAACTTTAATGAAACGCATCAGGAAAGTGTTTCAGACGCATGTTTTCGTCTGTCGTACCTGTTATTGATATGATATCGAAACGCATCTGGCGCGATATCTGATGATAATTGAGATAAGCCGAAGCGGCACTTTTCAGATTCCTTATTTTCTGAGAGTCTATGGCATCTTCGGGTTCACCGAAAACATTATCCCTCCGCGTCTTGACCTCCACGAAGACAATCTCTTTTGTAGTGTTGTCAATGGCAATGATGTCAATATCTTTATGTCCAAGATGCCAGTCGTGTTCTGATACGAAATAGCCCTTTTCCTTGAGATAGTCTATTGCTACCAGTTCACCCCATTCCCCCAAATCGTTATGATAAGCCATCGATTTTGCTGTTATGCCACAGAAAGGTACTCCTATCGTGAGAGTGCTACAAAGAGCACTACAGCAACTGTCAGCAGATAAGCGATGGGGATACCCCACGGCTCAGCATGACGGTAAAGGTCTGGTTTGCCTCCCACCTTCTTGTACAGACTGTAAACCAACAAAGCAAAGATGATGCCGAGCACGGCTCCGCAGAGGATATCTGTAGGATAATGCACACCGAGGTACATACGTGAATAGCATGAGCCACCAGCCCAAAGGAATGCCACTACCGATGTTTTCCAACGGCGAAAGAGGAGCGTGATGAGCATGGCGCACCCAAAGCCATTGCAGGCATGATTGGATGGGAAACCGAACCGTCCACCCATATAGCCATCCACGAATGACAGTTGTCCTACAAGGTCGGGATTATGCGACGGGCGCAGACGTGACACAATAGGTTTGATGATGGAGCTCGGTATCTGGTCGCACAACAGGAATACCAATGCAAATGCCAGTGTAGTGATAATCACTTGTTTCCAAGGCGACTGGGCAAAGGCGGATTTCATGCCTCTTTGCCGTGTCTCTATCGTAGGAAGCGATTTTATCGGGCAGTAGCACACATAGAAAAGAAGCATGAACGCAAGCAGTGCCCATGTCTTTCCGTCTGTGTATGTCCACCAAAAGAAGTCGTAAGCCGTACTGCCATCAAAGTTGATGGCAGTAATCAGCCCATTGTCTATGCTTTGAATCCAAGACATTATTTAACCTCCCAGATGTCATTTGTCTCAAGCAGTTCGGCAAAGTTGTGATATGCTTTCTTTGCTTTCACTTCTTCTATCTGTGCCACGACAGAGTCGTTGTATGTAGGTGCTTCTACATCACGGATCACACCCAGTGCGATAGGGAACCCGTCGGCTGTCTCCAGCGGACCGCGCTTGTCTGTCATTCCTGTTCCCATAAGCGCCAGTTTCAGTTGTAGCGTCCTGTCCTGACAATGTGCATCATGTATGAGCACCTCTGGCGAGTCACTCTTTACAACCTTCAGTTCAAAACCGTCCTGTGCTAGACCATATTCGTTGTTTTCACCGAAAATCATCTTCTCACCGTGACGAAGATAGATGGCATTTTTTGCACGTCCTTCTTTGGTATATACCAGATCGTGTGTACCATTATTGAAAATGACACAGTTCTGCAGAATCTCGCACACCGATGCACCCTTATGCGCACATGCGGCTTTGAGAATATCCACTGTGCCTGTTGCGTCTGTGGCAACGGCACGGGCAAAGAAGTGTCCTCTTGCACCGAAACAGAGTTCGGCAGGGCGGAATGGGTCTTCCACCGTTCCGTAAGGCGATGACTTGCTCACGAAGCCACGTGGTGATGTCGGACTGTATTGTCCTTTTGTTAGACCATAGATACGGTTGTTGAGAAGTATCATGTTGAGGTCGATATTACGCCTTATGGCATGTATGAAATGGTTACCGCCAATGGCAAGTCCGTCACCATCGCCACTTACCTGCCATACCGTCAGGTCTGGGTTTGCCACTTTTGCGCCAGTGGCTATTGCTGCCGCACGGCCATGTATGGTGTTCATACCGTATGTTGCCATATAGTGAGGCAGGCGTGATGAGCAACCGATACCGCTTATCACTGCTGTCTGATGAGGAGCAATGCCTATCTCAGCCATTGCCTTGTGCAGACTTGCGAGGAAAAAATGGTCGCCACATCCGGGACACCAACGTGGTTTACCCTTTGAAAAGTCTTTAGCCCCCCACTGTGTCTCCCCCGAGTGGGAGGTAATATTACATTCATGTAAGTTCATAATGGTTGTTTTTTACTTATTCATTACACTTCTGAAAAAGGAAGAAATCTCAGCAACATTAAATGGCTGTCCTTTAACCTGATTGAACTGGTATGGTGTAAAGCCATCTACTTTCATACGCAGGAATGCAGCAAGTTGCCCCATATTCTGTTCTGCCACCACCACTTTCTTGTAACGCTTCAGCACCTCAGCAGTGTTTTTCGGCAATGGGTTGATATATTTCAAGTGAGCCAATGCCACCTTTCTGCCCTCTTCACGTAGTGTGTCCATGGCAGCATGCAGATGACCGAAAGTTCCGCCAAAGCCTACGATGAGCAAGTCGGCATCTTCCTTGTCGCCCAGCACTTCAAGGTCAGGTACGATGATATTTTCTATCTTCTGCTGACGTTTGCGTGTCATGAGATCATGATTTTCAGGATTTGTAGAGATAGCTCCCGTTTTGTCGTCTTTCTCCAATCCACCGAGGATATGGGTGAAGCCCTCACGCCCAGGAACAGCCCAATAGCGCACACCATCATCATTACGCATATATGGTGTCCACTGTCCGAGTTTCTCTTCCGGCACATACGGAGGATTGATGGCAGGGTATTCGCTGAGGTCAGGCAGTTTGAATGCTCCCGAGCCGTTTGCCACATATCCGTCGGTGAGCAGAACCACTGGTGTCATGTGTTCCAATGCTATCTTACATGCATTATATGCTGCATCGAAACAATCCACCGGACTTGTGGCTGCAATCACAGGCATCGGACTCTCACCATTCCTTCCGAAGAGCACCTGCAGGAGGTCTGTCTGTTCGGACTTGGTAGGAAGTCCCGTAGCAGGTCCTCCACGCTGTACGTCAATCACTACGAGTGGCAGTTCCATGATGACGGCAAGGTTCATTGCCTCGCTTTTCAGGCAGATGCCCGGTCCTGATGTTGATGTGGCTGCCAAGGCACCGGCAAACGCTGCGCCTACTGCCGATGAGCAACCTGCTATCTCGTCTTCACATTGCACTGTGGTCACGCCAAGGCTCTTATGCTTTGACAGTTCGTGCAAGATGTCGGTGGCAGGGGTGATAGGATATGAACCGAGATAAAGTTTCAGCCCTGCTTTCTCGGCTGCTGCGATAAGACCATAAGCCGTTGCCTTATTACCGGTGATGTCCATATAACGTCCCTTCACCTTGTTCTTTGACTCTATGCGGTAAGTGTTTCCCACACTGCTGTGTGTGTTGTGCCCGAAATCATAACCGGCATGTATCACCTTGATGTTATTCTCGGCAATGTCTGGTTTCTTTGAGAACTTCTCGCGTAGGAAATTCTCAGCAATACTCAGGTCTCTGTTGAACAACCAGCACACCAGTCCCAATGCGAACATGTTACGGCATTTAAGGATAGCCTTGTTGTCCATTCCGCTGTCTGCAAGGCAGTCTTTCACCATCTGTGTTATAGGTGCTGCGATGACAAAGTCGCGGTCGATACCCATTTCGCCGAGATAGTCTTCGGTCTTGAACTCGGCTTTCTCGAGGTCTTTCGGTCCGAAACTGTCGGTGTCGATGATGATGCACGCCCCTTTCTTCGCATAGCGATACTGTGTCTTAAGTGCGGCTGCATTCATTGCCACCAGCACATCACACTCATCGCCGGGTGTATAGACCTTGTCTTCACCGATGTGTACTTGAAAACCACTTACGCCCGTCAGCGAACCTTGCGGGGCGCGTATGTCTGCAGGATAGTCAGGAAATGTTGAAATGTCATTTCCAACGGTTGCTGATACTGTTGAAAAAATGTTTCCCGCCAACTGCATTCCATCGCCAGAGTCGCCGGAAAAACGGATTACTACTTGTTTCAGGTCTTTTATTTCCATAAGAATTTTCTAAAATCTTTGTCAAAATGTAATATTAAATCAAACTCAGCCTACAGCCAAACTTCTTCTCACATTTGCTTTAGGAAAGTATATTTCAATGATGTTTTATCCCACCTGACTGCCTGGTTTGACGCCACGCTCTACCGTGGTGAGAACAAGGCTCTCATCGGCATCGACAGCCGAAAGAATCATACCGTTGCTCACAAGTCCGTTCTTGAACTCCTTCGGAGCAAAGTTGGCGATGAAGAGCACCTGCTTACCAATAAGAGCAGAAGGGTCTGCATAGTATTTTGCGATGCCACTGACGATGGTGCGTTTTTCCAGACCATCATCAATGAGGAAGCGTAGCAACTTGTTCATCTTCGGCACCTTCTCACATTCCAAGACAGTACCAACACGGATGTCCAGTTTCTCAAAGTCGTCAAACGTGCATAGCGGTTTCACGGGTGCAGCCTTTGCCTTTGCCATCTCGCGTGCCTTTTTTGTTGCCTCAAGTTTGTCTATCTGTGCCTGTATCACGCTGTCTTCTATCTTCTCAAACAGGAGCACTGGTTCGCCTAACTGCTTACCTTCAGGCAAGATGTCCATACTGCCTAATTCTGTCCATATAGCAGACGGAATATTGATCATTTCACGAAGCCTTGCACTCGACATCGGGAGGAACGGCTCAAAAGCAATAGAGAGATTGGCGGTCAACTGAAGTGAGATAAATATGATGGTCTTTACACGTTCAGGGTCAGTCTTGATGACTTTCCACGGCTCAGAGTCAGCAATATACTTATTTCCGATACGGGCAAGATTCATTGCTTCTTTCTGTGCATCGCGGAACTTAAACTGGTCAAGCAACGCTTCCATCCTCTCCTTCACATCACGGAATTCGGCAATGGTCTGACGGTCGTATTCCGTGAGTTCGCCACACTTTGGCACGATGCCGTCATAATATTTCTTTGTCAGTTGCATGGCACGGTTCACGAAGTTGCCATAGACAGCCACCAACTCATTATTATTGCGTGCCTGATAGTCCTTCCACGTAAAATCATTGTCTTTTGTCTCAGGAGCGTTGGCAGTAAGGACATAACGCAGCACGTCCTGCTTGCCCGGCAACTCCTCAAGATATTCATTGAGCCATACAGCCCAGTTTTGGGAAGTGCTTATCTTATCGCCTTCAAGATTGAGAAACTCGTTTGACGGCACATTGTCAGGCAAGATATATCCACCATGTGCCTTGAGCATTGACGGGAATACGATGCAATGGAACACGATGTTGTCCTTACCTATGAAATGGAGCATACGGGTGTCCTCATCCTGCCACCACTGCTGCCACTGACCATATTTCTCGGGCTGGGCATCACATAGTTCCTTCGTGTTGGATATGTAGCCGATAGGAGCATCAAACCACACATACAGCACCTTACCCTCCGCACCCTCAACAGGTACAGGGATGCCCCATTTCAGGTCGCGCGTCACCGCACGTGGATGCAGACCGGAGTCAAGCCAACTCTTGCATTGCCCATACACGTTGGCGCGCCATTCCTTATGTTCTTCAAGAATCCATTTTTCCAGCCACGACTGGTACTCGTCAAGTGGAAGATACCAATGTTTCGTGGCTTTCTTCACTAGGGGGTTGCCTGTGGCTGCATTATATGGATTGATGAGTTCTTCCGGAGAAAGGTCGCGACCACATTTCTCACACTGGTCGCCATAAGATTCTGTGTTGCCACAATACGGACAAGTACCGCGTATATTACGGTCAGTAAGGAACTCTCCCTCCTGCTCGTCATAATACTGCTCACTCTCCATCTGTATGAACTTGCCGTCATCATAAAGCTTGCGGAAGAAGTCGGCAGCAAACTTATGATGAATAGCGGATGTAGTGCGCGAATAGACGTCGAAAGATATACCGAAATCTTCAAAACTCTTTTTGATAATCGTATGATAACGATCCACCACATCTTGTGGTGTGCACCCTTCTTTTCGTGCACGGATGGTTACAGGCACACCATGTTCATCACTACCTCCTACAAACAGCACATCCTCGCCTTTCAGGCGCAGATAACGAGCATAAATGTCGGCAGGGATGTAAACTCCTGCCATGTGGCCTATGTGTACCGGACCATTGGCATAAGGCAAAGCCGAAGTGATAAGTGTTCTCTTAAATTTCTTCATATTTTTTAGTTTTTTCTTCAATTCCCAAATCTATATCGTCCCTCACGACGTATCTTTTATAATAAGAGATAAGTATCGTGGTGAGTGGGAGGGCGATGATAAGTCCGATAAACCCAAGTATCATTCCCCACACCGAAAGCGAGAGAAGCAACACGGCAGGCCGCAGGTTCATCGCCTTGCTCATTACTCGTGGTGTGACAATAAGGTCTATTATCACCTGCACAATGATAAACACAGCCAACGCCGAGAGGAATATCATCCAGAAATTCTGCCCCGTGGCAGATGCCTTGATAAGAGAGAGCATCAACGTAGGCAATAACGCCAGCGTGTGCAGATACGGCACAAGGTCCATTATGCCGATAAGAATGGCAAGGCCTATTGCCATCGGAAAATCAATGATGGTTAATCCTATTGCAAACAGGACAGCCATGATGAATGCCACAAGACACTGACCGCGAAAATAATTGTTCAACGCACTTGACACATCCTCCTGCAGACCACGTGCGAACTGTCGCTTCGACTGTGGCACAAGGTGTAGCATTTTCTCCGAGAGTTCATCATAGTCAAGCAGGATGAAGAACATATATAGGATTGCTATACATGATGCAATCACACTAAAAAGCATGGAGAATGTCTCGCTGATGAATGAAAACAAGGATGGTGCAACAGTCTTGAAAATCGTTTCCAAGTCACCATTGACAAAATAACGATAGAAATTATCTTCTGTCATATGCTCAACAAACCACTCCTGCACACCGGCTAACAATCCTTCATCACCCGAGAGAGAATTATATGAGAACACATAGTCCAGTATGATGTCTTTCAACGCCATACATTCCTCAATCATAGGAGGGATAATCAGATAGATGATACCGGAAATCACACATATCACAAACAGAAGTGTGACCACTATTGCTAGGAAACGTGGCTTCACATGCAACTTCTTCTCAACAAATACCGTTATAGGATGAAGCAGATAAGCCAATAGCCATGCCACAACAAATGGCAGGAGCACCTTACTGAGATAGTTCACAAGGAGGACTGCCGACACTACGATAACAGCCACCACTATCCAACGCGCAAAGCGGTCAAATGTAATCGGATTATTATTGATGTTTTTCATTCTCCTCGATAGCTTTTCTATAACACTCACGACAGAGAGGCTCATATTCCATGGTCTCACCTAGAAGGACACGCTTGTCGTTTTCCACCAGACGATGAGAGATATAAGCCAGATTCCCACATTTCACACAGATGGCATGCACCTTCGTCACTTCATCTGCTATGGCACACAGCCCCGGTATCGGACCGAAAGGGACACCACGGAAGTCCATGTCCAGACCTGCCACGATGACGCGGATGCCACGGTTGGCAAGTTCATTACACACTTCCACTAGCCCTTCGTCAAGAAACTGCCCTTCATCAACGCCTATCACATCGACATCGTTTGCAAGCAGGAGTATTGCTGCCGACGAATCCACCGGCGTAGATGTTATGGCATTCCTGTCATGGCTCACCACATCAGCCTCAGAATAACGCACGTCTATTGCAGGCTTGAATATCTCTACTTTCTGTTTGGCAAACTTGGCACGCTTCAATCGGCGGATTAGTTCTTCGGTCTTACCAGAGAACATCGAACCGCAAATCACCTCTATTCTGCCCTGTCGTTGCGACTCGCCATGTATATTCTGTTCCATAGGTGCAAAGATAATTGATAATTGATAATTGACAATTAATATCAGATAATTAAATCAACCTTTGATCTACAATACTGCCCTTAATTCCTCCGACACATCACGGGTTGGTATCATCTGATAGGTGCCGTCAGGTTTCAGCCACACTATCCTGCGCTCCACAATGGGCAGACCGATATCTTCAAGCATCAGGGCATACAGACTGAGCTGAATGGTGTAAAGACTCAGGTCTTCCTCTATCATATCTTCAAAAGGCGGAAGAAGGGTCTTTCGGAATCGGCGGTTATATTCCTTGAAGAGAGATGCGTTAGTCTTGTAGTCCATCAGTATGAAACCTTCTTGCGTGCCATCCGTACCGTCACAATAATACAGCATATCAAATGTGCCACAGATGCATTCCTTCAGATTTCTGTCAGCCACAGGATTCTTTCCGCTATACGCTTTTGCCTCGTTCAGCACGAGATGGAAAGATGCAGGCAGGTCTTCTATGAAACGCACCACCGCCTCCTCCTTAGGATGTAGCGGAGCGAGGTAGCCATACTCATCACAGTATTGTGGCTTTATCGGTTCGCGTATAAGTTCGGGATGCCCTGCACGCAGATAACTGAGGCTCTCGCCAAACTCATGCGTCTTTGTGCCGAGACAGGCAGCAGAGAATGCCTTACATCTCCATTCTTTTATCCATTGCTCTGCCGTTCCGCCATGTTTTACGGCATATCGTGCTGCCGTCTTCTGTTCATCGAAAGGCTCACGTATAAACCGATGACCGATGGTTGACACCGAATTGAGTTGCCTGCCATGAAGAAAGTATCGATGCCCCTCTTCGTGGAACTCCAAATCTTCAAACTCTGTTAGAATCCTGCGCCGTGCCTCAGCCACCGCTTTTGGCTCGCCTTTTATCTCAAAAAATCCCTCAATATGTTCCATTGTGTGTCTAATGTCTAATGTCTAATGTCTAAAGTCTTAGGTCTAGAGTCGGATGTCTAAGGCAAACCTTTCAAACCTCTCGAACCTCGTTTTTCGACGCTTGACCTTTGATGCTTGTCTTTCGACCTTTGACCTTCGACCTTCGACACTTGTCTTTCGACGCTTGACCCCTATTTACCATACAATATTGTAATTCTCATCATGAGAATATTCATTTTCTCCTGTTGATACTTCTTCTCCTTGGTTGAATTTAAGATCTTCTTCATCACCGCTTGTGCAGAGCATGTGTGAACTGTTTATCTTTATCACCTTCACAACAGGATTAGTATATCTTCTCTTCATAATATGCCCTATAGTTTATTTTTGATAGATTTTCTTTCCGTTCTTTATCACAATGCCCTTATAAGTCCGTCCTGAGCCAGTCGAAGGATACACACGCATGCCTTTGAGGTTGTAGATGTGATCATTTTGAGCTTGCCCTGAAACTGTCGAAGGGTTTTCGTACGAAGTTATTCCTGTAGGTTCGTTATCAAAATCAAACATCAGCACCTTTGCACTGGAAGGCAGCGTAAGATACACTTTGTTAGCATCTATCTCTTTACCCTTCCATAGGTAGAAGCCCACACCTTTCTGACCGAGTGACAGAACGTAGTCATTCTCTCCGAGAGTCTTTTTCACGTCTGTACCCAAGAACTCGTTGCTCACCTCGGCATCATCCTCGTTGCACGATGGCATAAGCAAAATGCTATTGCTTGTAGCCTTCAACACTACTGGCTCGCCCTTATGGATGATGCTACCGATATTGGTCATCTTCAAAAGTTTATCATCCACAGTTCCGGCATATGCCTTTGCGCTTTCGTCCTTCGGCAGTTTATATGCACACTCACTGGTGAAGAATGTAGAATAGAAGTTCTCCGTATGATCAGGGTCTTTGTTGGCTTTCAGTGTGAAGGTATGGGCAAAGAATGTTTCCAACGGCTTGGTCTCGTTAAGGGAATAAGGAGTTATCTCGCCATTTTTAACTTTCATCAGCACATCTTCTCCGTCGAAAGTGACAGTCGCAATCGTCGTTTCCCCTTCTTCTGTAGGAGGTGTGAACGTGTGGCAGTCGTCATAGATTTTACCATCGTCCATTCCCACGACTATTGCATCCGACTCCTTGCATGGTATAATCAAACTTCCGCTTATCACGTGTTCCTCTGATGCCATCTGTTCGCCTGTGTTGAAGTCTTTCTCGCAGCGGTTGCAATGCCAGTGTTCCACATCACCTTCGCTTGTGCATGTGGAGGTGCGGTATGGAGTGTAGGTGAAGTCGTGTCCGAGAGCGGCAAGTGTGATCTCCGTTGCAGAAGCCGTGCAAGCCTCGTTTGTGAAATACGTGCTGCAGTCAGGGCAGTACCAGTATTCTATGTTACCGTCAGTGAGGCATGTTGCTTCAACGCGAGCCTGATACTCCTTGCTCTTATGACCAATCTTTGGCAGTACCACGTTGTCTGTAAGCAGGTTCTGGCAAGCCTGGTCGCTGTAGTTGTTTCCGCAAGTAGAGCAATGCCAGTGCTCGATGTTTCCGTCTTCGGTACAAGTGGCATCTTTCTGCGCGTTGTGTGTTGTGCTGTGACCGAGTGCAGGGATTTCCCAGTCGTTCATCACCGTCGTACATTCGGCATTTGCGAAATGTTTGTCGCACTTAGTGCAGTACCAGTATTCATAGTTGCCCTTTTCCGTACAGGTTGCAGCCTTGGCCTCAACATGCTCAATACTGTGTCCAGGACAATATTCCAGACTCATTGTCCAAGTCAGCGGAAAACTCCACATGCCAGTAATTTTATAATAAACTGTCACTATATCATCTTGCTTCAAGTCTGGCAAGTTCTGCACCCACATATTTTCCGGAATGTCAATCTTTGTCTCGTCACCATCATTTATTTTATAATACAACTCACCATTAAAGGTGTTTTTATTCAAATGCCACTTGAGTCTGACATTCATTGCGGTGGCATCTTTCACCTTGAACCAGACATATTCACTGGAAATGTAGGACGAATTTTCCGAGTACACCTTTTCCAATGGGTTGATAAAGGTCACGCCATCGTATGTCACGGGTTCATCCTTCATTGTCCATCGCCATGCGGCAAGATTGCAGTCATATTCAGGAACTGTCATCACTGGGGAGTATGTGGTTACATACGCTGCATTCAGTTCTGTGGTGCAAGCCTCGTCGGCATAGAATCTGCGCGACCGCGTGTCTTCCCAACATTCCATAGCATAGCCTACTGCGTTGCAGGTGGCAGCACATACTTCGCGATGGGTGGCATTAACGTATATCTCGGAATTTGAATATTTCAGTACATCGCCCTCGTAGCCGTAGAATACAACACCTCTACTATTGTCCAGTACCGCGTAATTGTCAGTTTCCAATGTCTGATACCATTTCTGACTGCCATTTGTCACTCCGTGATTAAGCTGGTAGCATACTTCACCAGAGGCGAAAGCATCCTGATCCTTCACGAATGAATGGTTGATTTTTGACGCAGGGCATCCTCCTTCTAAAATACCATACACACCATGTGAACATTGTCCTTGCAACGTATAGCAGTTGCTGATGGTATAGTCAACGCTGGTGTTCTCATATACAGCACCGCAGATGCCGCCGTAACTGTCGTTGTCATAAATAGTAATAACCTTTCCTATGTTGTAGCAATCCTTAATTGACGCATTTACATAGCACGAGCCAGAGATGCCTCCTGCACTCCATTGTTTAGCCTTGATGGTAGCTCCGTTCCAGCAGTTCTCAATCCGTCCGCTTGCGAAGTCACCGCAGATGCCGCCCACATGGTCACGGCCATAGAAGTAACTGTCCTTGATGCCGAGGTCGTGGATATAGACACCATCATTAGCCTTGCCGAAAAGCCCCACGTTGTACCTTTCTTCGTCATTGAAATAAAGTCCACTGATGGTATGTCCGTTGCCGTTGAACTCACCAGAGTAATCTACTCCATGTCCACCTATCCGAGTCCATGCTGTGAAAGTTTTGTCACTGTTGAGTCTGCCATAGCTGTCTAGCACATTCGCATTCATCGTAATATCTGCTGTCAGTATGGCACAGGCAGATGCGTATTCGCTATTACTGTTCACATGTTCGGCAAACCACAACAGGTTTTCCAACGTGGCAATCTGATAAGGATTCCCCTTTGAACCGTCACCTGCTGAAGGCTGGGTTCCTACTGCACTCGCAGTCATGCAACACACGACTGCGATGATTGATAATAAAATCTTCTTCATATCTTGTCTAATTTCCTTATTTCCTAACTTGATGCGTTGCATCGACTCTGCTCTTGCTCGGCATAGAATCGAAACAAGTTTCATCCTCTGCTCTCGCTTACTCGCAGAGTTCCCTATTTCCTAATAATATATTCCACTTTGTCCGGAGCATAGAGTATTACCTCTTTCTCGCCTTTCGTCACCTTCAGGGCAGTGCCTGGTTTCTCCTCGCCGAGAGGACCGAGGACGGAACTCCGTGCCATCTTTGCGGAATCGATGGCCGCGAGAGCTTGTGTCTTGAGGGCGTTAATCACTTCTATTGAGACTGCAGCATTGATAGCAGTTTTTGCGTTAGTGGCGATGGCTATTATATGGTCGTTATCGCTTTCGGAAATGGCTGCATCAATGGCTGCAATAGCAGACTCTTTTATGCTGGTGGTGACATCTTTCACTAATGCATATCGCTTTCCATTCAAATAAAGTGAGATATCGTAATCGCTTGCGTGCAATATTTCGGTCGTAGGAGGATCATTGTTATCTGCGTAAATGGCGAGTGTAGTAGCCACCTTGATGTTTGAGCCAGAACCTCTATCGCCACCACCGATACCAGCACCACCATATTCTCCACCTTTTGCATCAATCATGCCACCATTTATTGTGATGTTTGAGCCAGAAGCATAAGCTCCTCCACCGATACCGGCACCACCATTTCCACCGTTTGCCGTGACCTTACCGCCATTGATGATGATGTTAGAGCCAAACTGGCTATCTCCTCCACCGATACCAGCACCAAGTATTCCGCCATTTGCCGTGACAGTACCGCCATTGATGGTGATGTTTGAACCAGAAAAACCATCTCCTCCACCGATACCAGCACCATATTTACCGCCTCTCGCAAACAGCTGACCAGATTGAGCTATTTGACCATAAATGGTGAGTGAGTTGCTGCCAGATACGGTGATGCCAGCTTGATCTTCTCCTCCAGTTGCTGTGAGTTTTGCTCCATCGGCAAGAATTAGGTGAACGGCACCGTTGCAGGTGATACTTCCTCTTGACACCTCGCCAGTAACCACATACCAGCCAGCATTCAAAGTTCTGGTTTCGTTAGTAACTATGGTGGCTGTGACCGTTTTTTGTTGCCCATCGGCATCGATGTAATTGACAGATTGTGTCTCCTGAGCCCACGCACCGATGCCGAGCGTCAGGGCGATGATTGATAAAATGAGTTTACGCATATTTTGTATAATTTAATTTCTTAAACTTTTAAACCTTTAAACTATTAAACCATTATTTCCTTATAATATACTCCACCTTGTCAGGGGCATAGAGTATCACTTCCTTCTCGCCCTTTGTCACCTTTACGGCTGTGCCAGGCTTCTCTGTGCCGAGTTCGCCAAAGGCTTCTGTCTTGCCTGAGTTATAGGCAGCCTTTGCGGAAGCGATAGCAGCAAGGGCGAGAGCCTTAAGAGCATTAACTTCTTCTTCAGCAGTAGCTGCATTAATAGAGGTAATCGCAGCGGTGGCAATGGCTTTTACATTGTCGTTATCAGTCTCGGCAATTGTTGCATTCACGGTTTCGATGGCTGCAACCTTAACATCGGCTATTGGGTCATATTCGACGATATTGACGAAGTTTTTCCACTGTTTAGTGGCTTGATAGAGAGCCTTCGAACCGACAGGAACGTGCAAGGTAGTGGTGCTAACAGAAACACCAGAAAATACATTGCTATCCAACGTTGGTAACTTTGTTGTCCAAGGCACATATACATCGGTCAACCCTGTGCAGTCCTCAAAAGCAAAACTACCAATAGATGTTACATTGGCGGGGATAGTGATGGAGAGCAATGCCTTACATCCACAAAAAGCGTTCTTGCCTATTGTAGTAAGGCTTTGAGGAAGAGTTACTGAGGCTAATGAACTGCATTCGTAAAAAGTACCCTCACCTATCGTAGCAAGTCCCTCTAGAAGAGTTATGCCTGTCAATGAAGAACAATAACAGAAAGCCGATTGACCATTATTATTTAGGTCATATCCAAAAAGCGTCACCAATTCACCATTTGTAGTAATAGTGCCCGTGAGGGTCGCTTCGTCATAGTTGTATGTGTAATCCAATGCATCTATGGCGTCTTGGAAACATTTAGGGTTGAACACAACACCCAATTCTTTCAATTGATAGGGATCAGTATCATTGAACTCGGGATACTGCTCTATGAACTTGTCCCACTCGGACATGCCTCCTAAAATTGGAGTACTTTTTAGCAAGCTGATAATATCTCCGGGATATAACTTACGATTGGAAGTAAAAGTAATGACAGACTGTGTTGTCTCTGCCCATGCACCGATGCCGAGCGTCAGGGCAATGAATAATGAAATGAGTTTACGCATATTTGTTTGGTTCATTAATGATTTGCACGTTTTTGTGGTTTATATGATTAATCGAGCAGCCATTTCCAGGCGGGAACAACTTCTATTGTGCCGAAATTATCTTGAAAAGATGTCTCTTCGTCAAAAGTGAAGATGGTTCTGCGTTCACATTCCATAGCTTTGGGTAACTTTGCAAGTGCCGTCGTTTCGCGCTTGAGAGTTTCTTCGTTATGTAAGGAATAACATACTTGTATTGCCCATTTCTGCTCGGGAACGTAAAAGTCAACTTCACAACCATTACTGTTGTAGAAATAGACGGTGTCGTTATCCTTACCATGCCCAAACAGGCGGAAAAGCTGCAAGGCAACCATGTTTTCCAACAATGAGTTTTCACCATTTAGTAGGAAAAGGTTCAATACACCGTTATCTATGAAATAATATTTGCAAATGCTTTCCTTCTCGCTTAATGCTACTGCAATATTTCGCAAACGAAGTATTAGCCATGCATCCTCGCAATATCCGACATAACTGGCAATGGTTGGTACGGTCACTTTTCCACTGATGGTTGAAACAATATTCGCCAGGCGTGTGTATGAGATCGGCTGTCTCACGCTCTCTGCCAACTTCTTAATCATTAGCCGAAGTGCTACTGTATTGCTGATATTATTACGCGAGGCGATGTCTCCCAAATAGATTTTCTGATAGGTGTTACTTATATGGTCCCGTTTATCTTGTTGCCCAATAGATTCTGGCAGTCCTCCCCATAACAAATAGTCGTTGTAGTTTTTAATCATATTGGCACGCCCCTTAGGAGACAATAATGCCAGCTCATCAAAAGAGATATCCAAATAGCCCATCACTTCCTTAAAACTGAATGGGAATATATCCTTCTCTAAAAACCGTCCACCCAATGTAGTCATGAACTCGCTGCTAAGCATCTGTGCATTGCTGCCTGTGAGGTATATAGTATGTTTTTGGTCAGCCATTCTGCGGGCAAATTTTTCCCAGCCTGCTATAATTTGTATTTCATCCAAGAACAGCAATGGCTTGTAATCATACATTTCCGCGTATGCGTCAAGCAATTGGTCGAAGTCATCGTTTACGAAGTTTTCTAATCGATTATCCTCAAAATTCAGATATAGAATTTCTTCTGGATGATGTCCGATAGTCATCAAATGCTGAATGTGCTGATAGAGCGCATAAGACTTGCCTGCACGCCGCACACCTATGAAAGCATAATTCATATTATCTGCCACTCTCAATGAACGTTGAAAGAGTGATCGTTTAATAATCTCCTGCTGATTTTCTAAAATGATTCTTTTTAAAATCTGCTTGTCCATTTAATATGTCGCTTAATAAAATTGCATATATTTATAAAATGCTACTTAATAAAATCGACCACAAAATTACACTATTTTTTCAATTATGCAAGAAAATCAGCAAAGCATTTCATATAAGTTTAGAGTTTAGATCTTAGAGATTTTTCAAGCCCTTTAACTCCTTAACCCTTTAAACCTTTAAACTCTTAAACCCTTGTTCTCCCAATTATTAGGATGGTTGTTCAAATCGAAAAACATAGTTGCTATTTTTTATAAGTCGTTTCATTCCGTTTTCTTGAACTCTACCTTCTCCGGATTATAAAGTTTTACCGTCTTGTTGCCTTTGGTCACTTCGATAGACGGGCTGTCGTCGCATGGAACTCCCATTTCGCAGAGGGCAGAATTTAAAACCGCCTTGGCAGAAGCGAGGGCAGCGAGGGCTTGTTCCTTGATGATTGTGATTTCACGCACATTGATTGTCGCATTGAGAGCAGTTTTTGCATTAGTGGCGATGGCTATAATATCGGCATTGGTGATGCCTTCTATCGCTGCATTTATGGCATCAATGGCATCCTGTTTTGAACCAGACATTTCATCTTTCACTATTACATATCGTAATGCTGTTATGTAAGGTGCAATATCATTGTCGGTATGTGATATTTCGTTTGTTGGAGGGGTTGTGTTGCCTGCATAAACGGTGAACGCAGTAGCCACCTTGATGTTGGAACCGGAACCTCCACTTCCGCCACCGATGCCAGCAGCATCTTCTCCACCTGTTGCTGTAACCACAACGCCATTGATGGTGATGTAAGAGTCGCCGCCTTTGGCTCGTCATTTACCTTAAAAATCCCTCTATACGCTCCATCACACATTATTTTTTACAGAATATATGATTTTTGCGGTAAAGTTACAGCAATATTTATTAAAAATTGCGGTAAAACTACAGCAACTTTTGTCGAAAACTGCTGTAATGTTACCGCAAAACTCCGAGCAGAGCTCCTATTACTTCGCTATAAACTTGCGCCCATTGTGGATATAGATGTTGCCTTGCTTCATGCGCTCAACGCGCTTGCCTTGTAAGTCGTATGTCACCCACTCTCTTGTAGAGAGGGCTGGGGTGAGGCTTGTTTCTTCTATGCCCAATGCAGGGTCTATATCATCCAATATTGTGAAGTTCTTCCAGATGTCTGCTGTGGAATATACATCTTTATAGCCTTTCAAAACATGCAGAGTGCCGTACTTATCGAATACGGATGAGGTTATCTGCTGTGGTTCCGTTGCAAGATTTGTAACTGATGTTAATTTGTCACATCTCCCGAATGCACGATTTCCACACTCCATCTGCATTCTTTGCAGAAAAATCATACGCACTTGCTCCAAGGCTTACCGTACAGAATAAACCGAGCAAAATCAGTTTCATAATCTTTTTCATAATTGTTTTATTTTGGGTTTTACAATAAGTCCCTCCCCCGACAATCACCCTTTGTCGAGAATTTAAATTCGTTTAGTTTGCCAGTATATGAAAAAAGCGTGGGTGATAAATCATCCGCCAATCTCTTTCTCAGGTTCTGGAACACCCACTTACAAGAATTAACACTCAATAGCTCACATGTTTGATTATATAGTGT
>JAGHTU010000045.1 GCA_018065185.1 Candidatus Equicola faecalis
TACACGTGTATGATATAAGATCATACAAGTCATTCGATGGGAAGAGGAGGAGTGAGACATGAAAAGAGAGTGAGCGCGAGACAAAACGAAAGCCATCGCGCAATAAGTACAAAAGTTTGCGCGATGGGAAGCAAGTCATCGTGCGTCAAGTACAAAGCTCTGCGCGATGGGAAAGAGTGCCCAATCGTGCGTTTGCCCTACGAAAAAATTCTTGATTATTTAAAATTAGTTATTCCGACTGACGTGGTTTGTCATTTTTGCACTAACTTCGCCCAATAATTTATTTTTACACAGGAAAAGACTATGGAAAAGACATGGCGGTGGTTCGGTAAGAACGACAAGATAACGCTGAAGATGCTACGGCAGATTGGCGTAGAGGGTATAGTGACAGCTCTGCACGATGTGCCGAATGGCGAGGTGTGGACACGCGAGAAGATTCACGACCTCAAGACATATATTGAGAGTTACGGTATGCGCTGGAGCGTGGTGGAGAGCCTGCCAGTGGTGGAAAGCATAAAATATGCTGGTGCTGATAGAGATGAACAGATAGAGCGGTATAAGGAAAGCCTGCGCAACCTCGGACTAGAAGGCATACACACCATCTGCTACAACTTTATGCCGGTGCTGGACTGGGCACGCACAGACCTAAATCACCCCAACCCGAACTTTACGACAAACCTTTATTTCTCACATAAGGAGTTTGCCTACTTCGATATTTATATCCTCAAGCGCGAGGGAGCGAGAGAGAGTTTCCCGGAAGACGTGGTGAGGGGTGCTGACGAACTGCACAGGATAGTGGTGGAGGAAAACCGCGAGGAGGAGTTCAATCATCATTTGGTGGAAAACATCATCGTCAAGACACAAGGGTTCGTGAACGGAAACATCAAGGAGGATGATGAGCATCCGGTGGCACTTTTTCGTCAGTTGCTGGACCTATATAAAGGCATCACGCGCGACAAACTGCGCGAAAATATGCGCTATTTCCTCTCTGCCATCATGCCGGTGTGCGATGAGTACGACATGAATATGTGTGTACACCCTGACGACCCGCCATTCCAGATTCTCGGTCTGCCACGCATCGTGACGTGCGAAGAGGATATCAGGTGGTTCCTCGATGCAGTGCCGAACAAGCACAACGGTTTGACATTCTGTGCAGGCAGTCTCTCGGCAGGCGCACATAATGATGTGGTGGACCTGGCACGCAAGTTTGCATCACGCACACATTTCGTCCATCTGCGCTCATGTCATATCTTTGAGAATGGCGACTTTACGGAAGCAAGCCATCTCGGTGGGCGTGCCAACCTCTTCGAATTAGCACGTATCTTCGAGAAAGAGAATACGAACCTGCCTATGCGCGTTGACCACGGTCCGCTCATGCTGGGCGATGAGGAGAAAGGCTATAATGCAGGATATTCATTCCTCGGACGTATGTTTGCCCTCGGGCAGGTGGAAGGCATCATCGCTACGGTGGATGACGAACTCGGAATAAAATACAACTTACCATACGTACCCGTACAGTATGGTGATTGACAATCGATATTAAAAAAATTGATATGAACAGTTTATTTAACATTAAAGACCAGGTGGTCGTAATCACAGGTGGAACAGGTGTGTTAGGTTCCATGATTGGTAAATATCTTGCAAAAGAAGGATGCAAGGTGGCATTTTTGAGTCTTCCACAGGAAGAAGAACTCGGTAAAAAACTCGTAGAAGAGATAAAGGCAGACGGTGGCGAAGCTTGCTGGTTTGCCACAAACGTGCTTGACGCCTCTGTGGTGGAGCAGAACTGCAAGGATATACTTGCAAAGTATGGTCGCGTGGACACGTTGCTCAATGCTGCCGGTGGCAACCAAAAAGGCGCAACGATTGCTGACGACCAGTCTATCTTCGACCTTGACCCGAAACAGTTCTCATTCGTGCTGGAGCTTAACCTCACAGGTACAGTCATTCCTACACAGGTGTTCCTGAAACCAATGAAGGCACAGGGCAAAGGACAGATTGTGAACTTCGGTTCGATGACAAGTTTCCGTCCTTGTACTCGCGTCTGCGGATATTCTGCTGCCAAGTCAGGCATTAAGAGTTTTACAGAATATATGGCATCTGAGGTTGCTCGCAAATTCGGTGACGGCATCCGCGTAAACGCCATTGCTCCGGGATTCTTCGTGACAAACCAAAACCACGACCTGTTGGTGAACCCTGACGGCAGTTGGACTCCGCGCGCTCAGCACATCATTCAGCAGACACCATTCGGCCGTATGGGTGAGCCAGAGGAATTGTGTGGCACAATACATTATCTCATCAGCGAGGCATCAAAGTTCGTGACAGGCACGGTGGCTGTGGTCGATGGTGGATTTAATGTGTATTGTATTTAGAAATAAATTTATACCTTTGTAATCGGCTTTCCCCACCACTAATTGTGGGAGAGCCCTTTTTAGGAAGGATGGCAGAGTGGACGATTGCGCTGGTCTCGAAAACCGGTATACGGTCACCGTATCGGGGGTTCGAATCCCCCTCCTTCCGCAGAGTCATGAGGTTAAAAAACCTGTTTTGAGAATCACGACCGTTAGCCTTATATGATATTGCTGAGTTTTGATACGGAAGAATTTGATGTGCCACGTGAGCACGGTGTCAGCTTCTCCTTGGAAGAGGGGATGAAGGTGTCGATTTATGGCACAAACCGAATCCTTGACACGCTGAAAGAAAATGGTGTGAGAGCTACGTTCTTCTGTACCTCAAACTTTGCTACACATGCACAAGATGTGATGCAACGCATCATCGACGAAGGCCATGAGGTGGCATGCCATGGTTGCGACCATTGGGAGCCAAAGTCCACCGATGCGGAACGTTCAAAACAGATCATCGAATCTGCCACTGGCATCAGGGTGAAAGGCTATCGTCAGCCACGGATGTTTCCTGTGAGCAACACCGCACTTCGTGAGGCAGGGTACATATATAATTCCTCGCTGAACCCATCATTCATCCCGGGACGGTATATGCATCTTGACACACCACGCACATATTTCATGCAGGACGGGCTGATGCAAATACCGGCATCTGTCACGCCATGGTTTAGGATACCTCTCTTTTGGCTTGCCTTGCATAATTTTCCTCAATGGTTGTATCATGCTTTTGTAAGGCGCGTAGTGAAGCATGACGGATATTTCAATACTTATTTCCATCCGTGGGAGTTTTATGAACTAAAGCAACATCCTGAATTCAAGATGCCCTTCATCATCCGCAACCATAGCGGAAAAGAGATGCAACAACGTCTTGACCGCCTGATAAAAATGCTGAAGGCAAGAGGTGAAGAATTTGCAACCTACGGCGAGTTTGCCGAGAAACATATTAAATAAATCAGCCGTTGACCATTGACCACAAACATAACTCAATATGATAAGACTTGCTATTGTTGCCCCATGTTATAATGAAGAAGCCGTGTTGAGGAGTTCCGCAACAAGGCTTACCGAGGTGTTGCGCACACTCATGGAAAAGCAGAAGATAACAGATGATAGTTATATGCTTTTTGTTAATGACGGGAGCAGGGATAACACGTGGAACATCATTAAGGCTCTGCATACAGAAAATCCACTTGTCAAGGGACTGAACCTTGCCCGCAACGTTGGTCATCAGTATGCCATCTATGCAGGTATGATGCAAGCAAAAGACATGAGCGATGCCGTGATAACGATTGATGCCGACCTGCAGGACGACCTGTCATGCATCGGGCAGATGGTGGACGCATCTTATGAAGGGAGCGATGTGGTGTATGGTGTGAAGACAGAGCGTGATGCAGACAGTCGGCTAAAAAGAATGTCTGCACAGATGTTCTACAAATTGCAACACAAGATGGGAGTGGATATGATTTATAATCATGCCGACTTCCGTTTCATGAGTCGCAGAGCCCTTGAGGCTTTATCTGAATATCCTGAGCGTAATATCTATCTTCGCGGACTCATACCACAGATAGGTTTTCCGTCAACAACGGTTGACGACCGCATCAGCGAGCGTCAGGCAGGAGAGTCGAAATACACCCTCTCGAAGATGCTCACTCTTGCACTTGACGGAATCACTTCATTCTCTATGAAACCGCTCTATTATTTGATAGGTGTGGGAATAGCATTCATCGTAATAAGTATGATTATCGCTGGATATGTGGTCTATTCCCTTATCTCCGGCAGTGCCGAACACGGTTGGGCATCAATCATGCTTTCAATATGGCTGGTGGGAGGTTGCCTGCTCATAGCCTCAGGAATCCTCGGGGTTTATCTGGGCAAAGTATATAGTGAGGTGAAGCAACGTCCACGTTACCACATTCAGGATTTTTTAGACTAAATAGGTGAAGATACGACTGAACAAGGAAGAACTTGGGCGAATCATACGGTTCGGTCTTGTAGGTACGCTCTGTACGGCAATACACTATGGCGTGTATCTGCTCCTTCTGTCTTACCTGAACCCTACCATTTCCTACACCTGTGGCTATGCTGTGGGGTTTTGCTGTAATTATGGACTTACTACATATTTCACGTTCCGACAGAAGTCATCACTGAAAAATGTAGCAGGTTTCTCATTCAGCCACGTCGTTAACTGCTTGCTTGAACTCGGTATCTTATGGTGTCTGATACACTTCGGAATGGGTGAGAAACTAGCAGGTATTGTTACGCTGATGGTGGTGGTGCCGATAAACTTCCTGCTCCTGCGCTTTGTCTATCTGTGGAAACGGTAGATATGAAGTGTTTGTTTCAGTACACGTTTTGATGACGTGTATAGTGGTGTTGAGAACAGATATCCTTCCTTTTCAAAGTCCTTCCGACGGAGCGACATATCCTCATCACCGATGAGTAGCAGTCCTTCCGATGGTTTCGCTTTATGGAAATTGTCAATACGGTCGTTAAGATAGAAATTTAGTTCAAAGAAATGTACCGGGTCTCCAGCTGCCTGCACTCCTGCTTCGATATATTCGTACATCTTTTCATGCTGGTCGGGATAACGCGATGCGATATCGGATGCCACAGTCTTTATTGACTTGACATTCATCACTGGTGCCTTATATGCACCATCGACAGCAAGGTTCAGCAATAATATCATGGCAAAGGAATAATATATCGTCCCCACAGACACCTCGTTCTTTCTTCTCCACCACCAATAGGCACAAAGTATGGTGGGAAGAAGTATGAGAGTCCATGCCCATGGCGAACTGATATCTGCAATGGCGTGCATCATATCAATATTTTCCTGTGCATGACGGCCGTGAAAGATAGTGATGGGTACGACGTCAGCCTTAACGGCAATAAAGACTGCGAACAGCAACAATCCCAATGTCGCTATCACGCCGGTATAGACATCAAGGCTACGCTTTCTGTTCTTTGCCAACCAGCACATGAACAACGCAACAAAGTAAGCCAAGAATGGATACATAGGCATAAGATATACACTGCGTTTGCTCTGTGGTATGCAATAGAACACTATTATTATTACGGCTGATGAAAGTGAGAAGAGTGTTATGTCCGACAGTTTGTTGAAACTGAATTTCTGCCGACCTTTCAGACTTGCCAACCCCAGCAACAGGAGAATGTTGAATGGCAATAGGCCGTATGTGAGGGTGAGAAAATTATACCACCATGGTTCGACGCATGATTCGTAAGTCATCGTGTTTGTCATTCTTCCGATATTCTCCTCATACACAAGATCTATAAATTCCTGTCCTCCCTGCTGATATGCTGCATAGTACCACACCAATGGAAGCAGGAGTGATAGTAGGGCAGGAATCAGTAGTCGCCAGAAGATGCGGAAGAAGTTCTGTCGTTTGAGCAACAGGAATCCGCCCATCACGATGCACGGTATGATGGTCCCCACAGGTCCCTTTGTGAGTGTTCCGGCACTCATCAATAGCACCGCAAGCCACGGTACACCTCTCATGCCACGCTTCTCATACCATCCGTACATTAGATATATCGCTCCTACGGTCAGTGCCGTAAGCACCATATCTACACGGCAGTTCCCACCGGCTCGGTGGGTCTCCATGGCAAGCAGACAGATAAGGGCTGCTATCACACCTATGTGTAGGTTTTTCCTGCGCGAGAAGAACACGAATGTCGTCATCACCAATGCCGTGAGGGCAATGGCAGAAGGCAGACGTGAAGATCCTTCCGTTACCTCACCCATCGGCAATGAGCATACGGCAACACACCAATGGAAGAATGGTGGTTTGTATGCCATCTCCCCACCACTGTTGCGTGGCAGTACCCAATTGCCTGTGGCAAGCATACTCTGTGATACGATTGCTTCGCGTGGTTCTCCCTTTGTGTTGTACTCCATTGCTCCGATAAATGGGAACAATGTGAGCAGACATAATAACAGAAGAATCCAGAATGTCTGTTTATGTGTGTATTGTCTCATGTTGTTTTTGTCTTTCTTCCCATTCCTGCTTTGTGCGTGCCCAACGCTTGTGGGTCCACAGCCATAGTTCCGGCTGTCGCCTGATGTCCTCCTCCAGTAACTGCATATAGCGTTCCGTTATCTGAAAGTCAGGCACGTTCTTTGAGTCGTCGTGTGCGATAGGTATAAATTCCACCTCGTAATAACCACGTCTTGGACGGAGCACTCTCATATAATACATCATGGCATCAAACTTCTTTCCCATCTGTTCGCCACCAGTGAAGACGGCTGTGTCCTGATTGAGAAACTGTGTGAAGTGATGGATATTTTCCCATTTCGGCAGTTGGTCGCTGATAAGTCCCAACCAAATCTTTGAACCCTTGTTGCGTTCATTGATGAGAACACGAAGTGCAGATTTCATTGAGATGCTCAATCCGCCATATCTGTTGCGTAGGTTGAGAAACAGCCTGTCCATGACCTTGTTGTGTAATGAGTGATATATCTGCGCACACTGGTAGCCCGGAGCCCAATACTGCAATGAGGCTATCCATTCCCAATTACCATAATGACCAAGATAACAAAACGCATCGTCCTTGCCACCATCGAAACCGCTCTTTATCGGGTCCATACCCTTGAAGACAAGGTGACGCATCATCTCGTCCTTTGACATTGAAAACTGCTTGATGGTCTCAAGCCACATGTCGCAGAAGAAACGATAAAATTTCCGTTCTATTTCCCTTCTCTCCTTTTCTGATTTCTCAGGGAAGGCAGATATGAGGTTTTCTCTCACCACACGCCTTCGATAGACTCTTCTAAGGAGTGGGCACAGCGCATCACTCAGCAGATATAATACATTAAGTGGCAGGAACGATATGAGTTTTAGCGTTCCTACCACAATGTAATATACTATGCTGTTCATAGCCATGCCCCCAACTCCTTCGATGAAGGAGACGAGGAGTTATTTATTTTATGTACTCGCTGAAATCTGTCAGGTGCATATCGCCCTTACGGTTCAGAGTGTCGTGCATTGCGAATGCTGCCGGCAGATAGTGAGGTGTCTGACCGCCCTTAGTGAGCTTCAGGTATTCGCGTAGCAATGGACGATAGTCAGGATGTGCGCAGTTGTTGATGATGAGTTCTGCACGCTCTCTCGGACTCTTTCCGCGCAGGTCGGCAACACCCTGCTCCGTCACGATGACGTTGACATCGTGCTCTGAATGGTCAGAGTGGCTGACGAATGGCACGATAGATGAGATGAGTCCATCCTTTGCCGTACTCGGACAGGTGAAGATACTGATATATGCGTTGCGCTCAAAGTCGCCACTGCCACCGATACCATTCATCATCCTTGTGCCACCGATATGTGTAGAGTTAGCATTACCATAGATGTCCACCTCTATTGCAGTGTTTATCGCGATGACACCCAGACGGCGTATCACCTCAGGTGAGTTGGAAAGCTCACTCGGGCGTAACGTGAGATGATCCTTGAAATAGTCGATATTGTCGTAGATGCGATACAGACAGTCGTTTGACACTGTCAGCGAGCATGTGCTGGCGTTCTTCACACGACCGCTTTCCATCAGCCCTACCACAGCATCCTGTAGCACTTCGGTATAGACATTAAAGTCAGGCACATGCTTGTCGTTGCCCAGCGCACCGAGGATAGCATTTGCCGTACTTCCCACACCGCTCTGCAATGGCAGGAAGGTGCTTGGTATGATGCCACGGTGCATATCGTTTACAAGAAATTCTGCCACGTTGAAACCGATGGTGTCTGTCGTCTCGCTTGCATCAGAGAAGGCGCGTGCCTCGTCAGGGATGTTACATTCCACAACGCCGACAATCTTCTTCGGGTCTATCTGTACGTATGGCTTACCCACTCTGTCTGCAACATTTACAATAGGTATTGCCTGACGGTAAGGAGGGTCCTGCAATTCATATACATCATGTAGGTGCATAGCACTCTTGGTGTGGAAACTGTTGAGCTCGATTATCACCTTTTTTGCCAGACGAGCAACAGTCGGAGCGATGCCACCGGCTGCCGTAAGATAAGCCTTACCATCGTCGGTGATTTCGCACACTTCGAGAATTGCCCAATCCACCTGCCCCATAAAGCCGTAGCGCAGTTCTTGTGCCATCTGTGAGAGATGGATATCGTTGTATGCCAATTCGCCGGCGTTGACATGCTTACGGAAATCAGGGTTTGTGGTGTATGGAGCGCGATAGCGTATAGCCTGTTCGTTACTCAGCACACCATCTGTGCTCTGTCCCGTACTTGCTCCGGTGAAGATGCCCACCTTGAAAGGGCGACCTGCAGCGTGTTCTTCTGCTGCAATCTTTGCCAATTCCCTTGTCACTGCCTTTGCCGTACCGGCAGGCGTGAACCCACTCAGTCCGATGTTCTCGCCATTCTTAATCATAGCAGCTGCCTCAGCAGCCGTAATCCTTGTAAATGCCATTTTTTATTTTTTTATTTTTGTTGTTATGTCCTTTTCAAAATACAACGCGAAAGTACAACAAAACATACAGACTGCCAAAATAAATTGCAGACTTCAATCTCCACACGACGATACAACAAGCCCGCGAGTGTATAGGCGCGCGCGAGGGAAGAGCATGACTTCTTAAAATTACAATGGAATTATTAATTTTTGAATTATCAAATACACACCATATTAATAAGGTACGCGCACGAGGAGAAGCCCCCTAACGAATTGACAATGGATAATTGACAATGGATAATTGACAATCGACTTTTAGCAATTGATAATTAATAAAAGCGTGAAAACAGAAAAAACTAAGAAAGCGAAAAAACAGAAACCACTCAATAAGAAACAGAGGAATCGGATTTGCGAGGAGCGAGAACCGGCTTTCCATCGCTCAGAGTTCTAGATATGGCGAGTGCTCGGTTTATTCCCATATTGAGTTAGGTGTCTTTTGGGAGCAACCTAAACCTCAAGCGCAGGAGAGCTATCGAACATCT
>JAGHTU010000038.1 GCA_018065185.1 Candidatus Equicola faecalis
GCCTACAAATGATCGTGATCATTTGATAAAATCATCGTGATCATTTGGGCAAATCATCGTGATCATTTGAGCAAATCATCGCGATCATTTGGAGGCTCCGTCCTTTTGACCTTGAGGCTTCGATTGCTCGACTTCAAGTTATAGTATGATTAAAGGTGACTCTTGAAGAGTTGGGAAGTGCTACATTTTTGTTTTTTCTTTGCTAAATGGGGAGTTAACGACTTGCGAAAATAAATAATATTATTACCTTTGCGGATGATATATAAGGATTGCAAGTGAGCATTATTTTCATCTCATGGTAAATAGAGAACTTATTAGACTTAAAGCATTGCAGCTGATTTATGCTTTTCATAAAAACGAAGGAAAGAGTATAAGCGCAATGGAAAAGGAACTTTTTTTCAGTATGTCAAAAGCATACGACCTTTATATGACGTTACTTGCTTTAATGGTGTCGTTGCATACTGAAGCCAAACGCAGATTAGAAATCCTGGAAGAGACAAAGATAGATGACATTACCCGCGACACGATTTCATTAAAGGCAGAACTGACAAAGTTCATCCAGAATAAATTTATCACACAACTTTCGCGAGATCCGCAATTATTGACTTTTCTTGACAACGAATCAAACCGTTGGGACAATGACATTGAGTTTGTCCGCCGTCTATTCAATCAGATAATACAGTCAAAGACGTATCAGAAATATGCAAAGCAACATACCACGAGAGGCTTCCGTTATGATGAAGATCGAGAGTTCTGGCGACAGATATATAAACTGTTCATCGAACAGAACGAGGAGATTGACGCTCTTTTAGAAGAGAAATCCATCTATTGGAATGACGACAAGGAAATCGTTGACACGTTTGTATTAAAGACCATCAAACGGTTTGAACGTGGCTCCGTGAGCGGAACGCAACTATTGCAAAATGACATAAACGAAGAAACGCATGATTTTGCAAAAAGACTGATACACGACACGCTGGAACATAGTGACGAATATCGCACCTACATCAATGAAGCATGTCAGAACTGGGACATTGAGCGTTTGGCATATATGGACATTATAATCATGCAAATGGCCATAAGTGAAATGCTTACTTTCCCATCAATACCGGTAAATGTGACTATCAATGTATATATAGAACTCGCAAAAATATACAGCACCGTAAATTCCAGTACATTCATTAACGGCATACTTGATGCCATTGCCCGTCGCCTGATTGAGGAGCGGCGTATGCTCAAAGCAATGAATAGGCCGAGGCAAAATGAGTTGTAAAATATGAGTTATTAATTATATAGTATTATGGAAAATCTATTTTTACAAGCAAACGCTCAAGGTGGAAGTGGTTATAGTTTCATCATCATGATGGTTGCCATTTTTGCAATCATGTATTTCCTTATGATTCGTCCACAACAGAAGAAGCAGAAAGAAATCACAAAGTTCCAAAACGCCCTGCAGCAAGGCGACAGTATTGTCACTGGAGGAGGCGTCCACGGAACTGTGAAGAGTGTCAATCTCGAAAAGGGAACTATCGACATCGAAATTGCACATGGTGTAACAATCACGGTTGAAAAGACTTCAATTTACAGAGATTCTGCATCTCAGCCTAAGGCACAAAGGTAAGGAGTTTCTTATCTTTTGTATCTTTCTGTTGCTCGCAGGTGTATTTTGGTGCATGACCGTACTTAATAACCCCTACGAGATAACTGTCAGTGTGCCTGTACGGCTGACGAATATCCCTGCAAACGTAGTCATCACAACAGATGTCGAAGACTCTGTTCGTGTAACGCTCAAAGACAAGGGGTTCAATCTCATGGCATACGCCGACATCTCCGAGGAGAATGCTGTAGAAATCGATTTTCGCAAGTATGCTTCAGATTATCATGGCATCATTCCACAATCGGCCTTTGCCAGAGATATACATCAGTTGTTCAGCAAATCTACGATTGTGACCATCAAACCTGAGCATCTTGAATTCTTCTACAACTACGGAGCAAACAAGAAAGTACCGGTGATGCTTGCGGGAAAAGTGTCACCTGATAAGGCATATTATCTGTCACAAGTGAAATTCTGGCCGGACAGCGTAACTATATACGCCACAAAAAGTAAACTTGACAGCATCGAATCTGTATCTATCCGGCCTGTTGCTGTGGACAAATTCAAAGACACTCTTTATATAGATACCAGTATTGCCCCAATAATAGGAGTTAAATGCGTGCCATCTACCGTTAAGATGGGGCTCTTTCCAGACATCTATACCGAAGAAAATATCAATGTGCCCATAGCATGTCGGAATCTGCCAAAAGGCGTAATATTACGCACTTTCCCATCAAAGGCTATGGTACATTTCGTAACTGGTATGAAGCAATATAAAGAGTTGAATGTTGCCGATTTCATTGTAGAAGCAGATTATAACGAGATAATCCGAGAGCCTGGAAAGAAGAAATGCAAATTGCGTCTGCGCACAATTCCGGATTGCATCCAACGTGCTCAGTTAATTACAACGGAAGTGGATTTCCTGCTTGAAGAGTAGAATAAACAGTAATCAAAAGATATCAAAATGTTATTATCATGGTATTTCAGTAGAAAGGCACTGCCATATTGGGCGGTCATGATTGTTGATTGCCTCATTGTCGTGTTATCTATGTTGGTAGCCCACGTCATCAATGGAGCAAAACTCAATACAGAAAACATTCTGCCCCTAACCTTTGCGCTATGCGCTTATATGGTGTGTTTTCTAATCGGTTTCTTATGTTTTCATACATACAGAGGAGTGTTACGATACTCATCTTTTACCGATTTAGTACACATCGCATACGCAATGGCTTGTGGTTCTGTGCTGGTGATGCTTTTACGTCACCTGTTTAATTCAGACCGATATTTGGCTGCCATCAGTGGCTTTGATTTGTTGGTAGGTTCGCTAATAGCGACAATACTGATGTGGTTGATGCGTATGTTCGTCAAGGTCATGTATGATATGCATACCACTTCAGGCACACAGACTGGGATTCTCATATTCGGAACAAAAGAAGGTGGAATCGGCTTGGCTAAGAGCATCCGCAACATGTCTGCATCATCATATCATTTGGAAGGATTCATCACAAATATGCCGGATATGATGGGACATACATTGATGAATGTGCCTGTTCTTTCGGCAACAGATACAGAAAAACTATGGAAATTCATACATCATCATAAAATAAAAGCCGTATTCATCAGTCCGCTTGTTCAGGATTTCTTTGTCAATGAGTGCCAAAAAATGATTTCAAGATTCATTGACAATGGGATAAAAATATTGATGACATCACCAGAACTGGAATGGGATGGAAAAAGCAACATCAGTCACATGTCATTGCGTGAGGTTAATGTGGAAGACCTTATGCCAAGAGAAAAGATTGAGGTTGACATGAAAGCGATTGGCAAGATGCTCATGGGGAAACGTATTCTCATCACGGGTGCGGCAGGCTCTATCGGTAGCGAGATGGTGCGACAGGTGGCGAAATTCAATCCTGCAGAACTCATACTCATTGACCAGGCAGAGACACCGATGCATGACATACGGTTGATGATATCGCAGAAATATCCAAACGTAAAAGCATATACTATCGTCGGCTCAATCTGCAATGAGTCACACATGGAAGGACTATTCAAGACATTCAAACCAGAATACGTATTTCATGCAGCAGCCTACAAGCATGTGCCTATGATGGAAGACAATCCTGCCATTGCAGTACAGAACAACATTTACGGAACACGTGTCATTGCTGATTTGGCAGTAAAATACGGCACACAGAAATTTGTAATGATTTCAACAGACAAGGCTGTGAACCCAACAAACGTTATGGGTTGTTCAAAGCGTATCTGTGAGATTTATTGCCAAAGCCTTAACTCACATCAGAAGACCACGCAGTTTGTAACCACACGTTTCGGAAACGTACTCGGTTCAAACGGCTCGGTCATTCCTATCTTCAAAGAACAGATTTTAAGAGGCGGACCGGTGACCGTCACCCACAAAGACATCATCCGTTACTTTATGCTTATCTCTGAAGCTTGTAAACTGGTGCTTGAAGCCGGAACGATGGGAGAAGGCGGTGAGATTTTCGTGTTCGATATGGGTGAACCAGTACGCATTGCCGATATGGCACAACGAATGATTGACCTCATGGGAGCAAAAGATGTCAAAATAGTATATACTGGTTTACGTGATGGTGAGAAACTTTATGAGGAAATACTGAACGATAATGAACAGACCATACCTACGGAGCATCCTAAGATAATGATAGCAAAAGTGCGTGAATATGCCTACGAAGATGCACTTAAGAATGAAAAAGAACTATACGAACTGAGTTTCGGATACGACGATATGGCTATCGTAAAGAAGATGAAAGAGATAGTTCCGGAATATAAGAGTCGCCACTCAAAATACGAAGAGCTTGATTAAGGAAACTATAGGAATCCGAGTCCTACTTCTAAGCGACATCATCACGCAAATTGCTTAACTATTTCTATATTTCATGGACGTAAGAATCGAAGATAGTTGGAAACAGGAACTCGCAGAAGAGTTTGAGAAGCCATATTTTAAGGAACTTACAGATTTTGTCCGCGAAGAATATTCACACCACCGTTGCTTTCCTCCTGCGCGACTTATCTTTAATGCTTTCGACCTCTGTCCTTTTCCTGCCGTCAAGGTGGTTATCATCGGACAAGACCCCTATCATGAACCAGGACAAGCACATGGGTTATGCTTCTCAGTAAATGAAGGCGTTACATTTCCGCCATCGTTGCAGAATATCTTTAAGGAAATAGAAAGCGACCTTGAGCATGCATCACAATCGCAAGGAGATCTCAGTGAATGGGCAAAACAGGGAGTGCTGCTTCTTAATGCAACTCTTACTGTTAGAGCACATCACGCCGGAAGTCACCAGTCTCATGGTTGGGAAACATTTACAGATGTTGTCATAAAGACACTTGCTGAAAAACGTGAAAACCTCGTTTTCATTCTTTGGGGTAGCTACGCCCAACAGAAGGCAACATACATTGATGCTACAAAGCATCTTATCTTGCGTTCACCACATCCATCACCATTATCTGCACACAGAGGATTCTTCGGCAACCATCATTTCTCTCAGGCAAATGGATATCTTACTGCGCATAACAAGACACCAATAGAATGGTAAGTAAAGAAGAATTGCCACCACTCTTGCAAATCGGAGATGTGCTGGTTTCAATGGATTGTATCACAGAGCATTTCTGCTGTGATTTGGACGTATGCAAAGGGGCATGTTGCATCGAAGGCGATGCTGGTGCGCCAATATCAATGGATGAAGTGTTGGAAATTGAAGATGTGCTTGATGATGTTTGGGATACGCTACCTGCATCCTCACAGGAAATCATCAACAGGAATGGTGTCTGCACGATAGATGCCACAGGTGAACTTGTTACGCCAATAATTGAAAATAAAGACTGTGCATTTGCATTTCACACACATAACGGCTGTTGCATGTGTGCATTTGAAAACGCATGGAACAAGGAGGCATGTAATTTCCAGAAACCTATAAGTTGCGCACTTTATCCCATACGGGAGAAAACGATGAGCAACGGACTCATTGCGCTCAACTATGACCGTTGGGACATCTGTCGTTGCGCCAGAGAAAAAGGAGAAGCCATGCACCTGCCAGTATATCAGTTCCTAAAAGAGCCACTCATCAGGCGTTTTGGGAACGACTGGTATCAGGAATTAGAACAGACAATTGCAGAATTGAGAAGGCAAGGTATGTTGGATTGAAACGGTATGGTTTTACAGAGCATGCCTGAACTTATTTGGTGAGACACCGACACGCTCTTTAAAGAATTTACCAAAAAACGACTGATTCGGAAAATTCAATTCATCTGAAATCTCTTTAATACTCTTATTGGTGTTACGCAACAATACGCGAGCCTCAAGAATGATATAATAATCTATCCATTCATTCGGGGAGCGCATACTTGCACTCTTGATTACAGAAGAAAGATATTTTGGCGATATACATAGCTGTTCACTATACCATGTCACACGCTTCTGTTCATGGAAATTCTCCTCCACTAATTTCAAGAAACGGGCAAAGATCACATCCTTACGGCGTTTTGTATTCTCTGTTTTCTGTTGATTCCTATATAATATATTACTGAGGTCATAAATCCATGAAAGCATGACAGCACGCAGGATATCGCGACGGAAATGATTATCATTCTCGGATATCTTCAGTTCCAGCATATTATAATAATTACGGAACATCACGGCATCGTCTTCCTGAAGATGCAGTATAGGGTGTTCACGAGAAAAGAGGAAAAGAGAGGAAATATCCTCATAATTCATAATTACATCCTCAATGAAATTGCGTGATATAAAAATTATGATGCCGTTAAAATCATCTGACACCTCATAACTTTCCAATGCCTCATTGACGTTGATGATAATCAAATCGTCTTTCTGTATAGAATAATATATAGTATTAAGAGCAAAACGTGCCGAACCACTATAACAGATCACCGCACACATACAATCCATCTTAAACGTATGATGAGGTATCGGGACGTTCTTGAAGTCACTGAACAGCAACAAATCCTCACCCATAAAATTAAGATGTTTTCTGCTACTTCTTGAAATAGCATCACGGAGTCTGAGGTTACGGATACGATTTTCGCGCATTTTAGTACTATTTTATGTAATTATGTAAATGACCAGTTTAATTCACAACTCACAACCGAAGTACTTTGTCACAATACTCCAAAACGGCCTGACGATGAGTAATGAATATAATGGTCTTATCATGTGATGAGAGAAGATTTTCCAGCAACTGACGCTCTGTCTGCACATCAAGTGCCGAAGTGGCCTCGTCCAGTAGCATAACACTACCTTCACGCAGGAGAGCCCGTGCAATAGCAATGCGTTGTGCCTGTCCCTCAGACAGACCAGCGCCACCCTCACCACAATGTGTTTCCAAACCATCCGGAAGGTCATAACAGAATTCAGCACAGGCCATGTGCAAAGCTTCCGATATCTCATCTTCCGTAGCATTCAGGTTACCTAAATATAGATTCTCTCGGATGCTACCGCTAAGCAGCGTATTACCCTGAGGAACATATATGAGATTACAACGGGTCTGCGGTGCAACATCTAACTCTTCCACCTTATTATATATAGACAATCTTCCCGACTGTGGATGCAGAAGAGCAAGTATCAATCTTATGAGTGTCGTTTTTCCAACTCCTGTTTCTCCAATTACGGCAGTACATATACCTGGTGCAAAATCAAAACTAATACCATTCAGCACATTTTCTTCTTCGTAGGCAAAGACAACATCCTCAAGCCGTATGCCACAAGGACCTTTTACATAATGTGCCTCCCCTTGTTCTTCCTGTTTCATATCCTGCAATTCCATTAACCGTTCTGCAGCAGTAAATACGCTAACGAACTGCGGTGCCAGTCTCATAATGTCACGTGCAGGATGCTGAATCCTGTTTACAAGTTGCAGGAAAGCCGTCATTGAACCAAATGTAAGCGTACCGGCGGTTAGACGTAACGCTCCCCAGAGGAAAGCAACAAGATAACCTAAAAGAAAACCTACATTCAGAATAAGATTTGATGCAATCGAAAAACGTGTACGATGACGCACCTGCTCACGCAATATGCTTTGAGTGCCATCAAGCCGATCTATCATTTCATCATCTTTTTCGAGTGTCTTTATCAGCATACGGTTCTGTATGGTCTCCTGCAACAGGCTCTGCACGCGACTGTCACTCGAACGCACATCACGCGTGTATCTGCGCATCTTACGCATATAGAATCGGCTGAAGACTATTGCCACCGGTATTATCGCCACGATTACAAGTGCCAGCATCATATCCAGGCTTGCCAACATGAAGAAAGCACCTACGAAGAGCATTATCACCGATAGAACACTCGGAAGGACTTCTGTGATGAAACTGATAACATTTCTAACGTCCAGTTCCAACCTATTCAGTATGTCTCCACTATGCAGAGCCTCCTTGCCTTTCCATTCAGAATGTAATATAGACCACAACATACGTTGCTGCATTCTGTTTTGAGCACGTATGCCAAGGATATTTCTTATCCAAACATTACAGATTCGCAATGCTGTATTTGCAAGATATAATGTAGCAAGTATGCCTACGGCAAGAAATATCTCCTCTTTTGGGCTATGCAGTTGAGCTTTATCAATTGTATATTTCATTGCCCACACACAACCAAGACTCACCATCACTTCCAGCACTCCGATAACAGCATTCATGATGGCTTGCGTACGGTTACCTTTCGACATCCGCCATATCCATCGCAGGATGTCTGCAATGGAGTACTTCTCATTACTTATCTTCAGTATGGTCTTAACATTCATTACCTCGTGCTCCAAGGAAAAGTTTTTCACGCAAAGTGGAGAAGAAACTGTTTTCTCTTCTTTTGATAATCTTCACCTGATATGGGGCTTTTTTTATGGTTATCTTTTTAGTACAGCATTTATGGGACTGCCCATCCACACCAATCAGGAAATTACCTGTTCTGCTTTCTACGACAATCTCTATCACAGAATCGTCTGTAACAACAACTGGTCTTACGTTTAGGGAATGTGGGGCAACAGCCGTGAGTGTCAACGTACCGGAATCTGGCACCACCACCGGTCCTCCAGCTGCCAACGAGTATGCCGTACTGCCTGTCGGGGTGCTTACCACAAGACCATCTGCTTGATAGGTGGCAAGATATTCACCGTTTATACTTATCTCCAGACTTATCATCGATGCCGTATCACGCTTCAGCACAGCAATATCATTCAGGGCAAACGGACACTCCGTAACACAGTCAGCAACAAGTTCTATAACAGTGCGTCTGTCTATCGCACAATTACCACGCATGAGCATATCAAATTCTGTCGCAACATCTTCTATGGTCGCATCTGCCAGAAATCCGAGATGCCCTGTATTTATACCGACAATCGGAATCTCTTTTCTTCCCACATAACGTGCCGCCTGTAGAAATGTGCCATCTCCACCCAAGGAAATCACATAATCAGCAGAAAAATCTTCTCCCCTTACAGCATCCACATCGCGCAGATCCATACTCTGAGAATCAAGATACTCATACAGCCCCTTTTCAATCTGTAGCCTTGAGTCTTTTTCTCTCAGCAATGATATCAACTTTTCAACATTATCGCATATATCATTCTGATAAAGATTCCCAACAAGAGCAAAATTCATTTTTTCAGCCATCTAATGCAAATAAAATTATTATCTTTGCTTCGTCATCAGTACTGACAAACAAACTGTGAGCAAAAGTAATAAAAAAATTATGAAAACTGTTTATATCTTTTTTGCAGATGGTCTTGAGGACATCGAAGCTTTGGCTACGGTTGATATCCTGCGGCGAGCAGGCATCAACGTGAAGACAGTAAGTATTATGGGCAACGAAATTATCACCTCTGCCCATGGAGTGCGTATCATCACCGATGAAGTGTTTGAACACACCGATTTCAGTGATGCAGATATGCTTGTTCTCCCCGGAGGACTTCCTGGGAGCACCCACCTGCGCGACTTTGAGCCATTGCAGAAACTGCTACTCTCACACAATGAGAAGGGTGGACTTATCGCCGCCATCTGTGCCGCACCAATGGCATTGGGAAATTTAGGACTGCTTAATGGTAAGCATGCGACATGTTATCCCGGCTGTGAAGACACCATGACCGGAGCCCAACCTACCGGTGAGCTTTGTACCGTATGCGGAAACATCATCACCGGACAAGGACCGGCAGCCGCATTCCCATTTGCTTACACCATTGTTGACATACTGCTCGGTGCAGGTTCATCAGATGGCTTAAAAGAAGGCATGATGTACCGTCATCTTCTTGCGGAGGGTGAATAAACACGAGTCTGTTGCCGATGGATTATGTGATTATCGTAGCTGGTGGCAAAGGATTGCGTATGGGAGGCGACATACCCAAACAGTTCCTTGAAGTCGATGGGATGCCTATACTTATGCGTACAATAAACCGTTTCCGCGAATATTCCCGACAGTTACGCATCATCCTTGTGCTACCGGAAAATCAGCAGAGCGTCTGGCACTCCCTATGCCGTAAGCATTCATTTGATGAAGATGATTTATTGATTGCTGATGGCGGACAGACGCGTTTTCATTCCGTAAGGAATGGTCTTGACATAATTCGCGATGACGAGGAAGGCATCGTGGGAGTGCATGACGGAGTGCGACCATTTGTATCCACACAGGTGATACGCTCGTGCTATGAAGAAGCAGGCAAACATAAAGCCGTGGTCCCTACCATACCGGTTGCTGAAACACTGTGGCACACTGACGGCTTCACAATCGACCGCAACAAACATGTATTGGGACAGACACCACAGACATTTTCCATCGCCCTGTTAAAGGAAGCCTATCGCCAACCATACGAAGAATCGTTCACCGATGATGCTTCCGTAGTGCGCAGTATGGGACACCATATAATGCTCATTAAAGGTAATCCTGAAAACATAAAGATTACAACGCCCTATGACCTGAAAATAGCAGAAGCACTGGTATGAAACAAAACGCTCAGGAATGAAATCCTGAGCGTTTTTATTACACTTCGTCATAGGCATGAACGGGATAGTCAGTTGTATAGTGCAAACCTCGGCTTTCTTTCCGCTCTATCGCCATGCGCGTAATGAGATAGCCCACGTTTATCATATTACGGAGTTCACATATATCCCGACTTGCATGTACACGCTTGAAAAGTGTTTCTGTCTCCTCATACAACAGGTCCAAACGGTCCCATGCGCGTTTCAGTCTTAAGTCAGAACGTACGATTCCCACATAATGGCTCATTATAGCCCCCACCTCTTTGACGCTTTGTGTGATGAGCACTTTTTCCTCATTCGTCATCGTACCCTTATCGTTCCACTCCGGCACCTTTTCGTTCCATGTGTAATCATCTATCACCTCCAGCGTATGACGTGCAGCAGCATCAGCATACACCACAGCCTCAATAAGCGAATTACTTGCCAAGCGGTTGCCTCCATGCAGACCCGTACATGAACATTCGCCCACTGCATAAAGACGATGAATACTTGACTCGCCGTTCAGGTCCACCTTGATACCACCACACATATAATGTGCAGCCGGTCTAACAGGTATCATATCACGTGTGATATCAATACCTATAGACAGACATTTCTGATAGATATTAGGGAAATGATGACGTGTTTCCTCCGCATCCTTATGCGTGACATCAAGACAGACATGAGGGATGCCATGTATCTTCATCTCCTTATCTATGGCACGTGCTACGATGTCGCGCGGTGCCAATGACAGGCGTTCATCATATTTCTCCATAAAGGTCTCGCCTGTAGGCAACTTCAATATACCGCCATAGCCACGCATAGCCTCAGTGATAAGATATGCAGGATGTGTCTCATTCGGGTTGTATAATGCCGTAGGGTGGAACTGCACGAACTCCATGTCCTGCACCGTACCTTTTGCACGGTACACCATTGCCTCGCCATCACCAGTAGCGATAATCGGGTTTGTAGTTGTTTGATACACCGCACCACAACCGCCCGTACACATAAGCGTCACTTTGCTCAGGAACGTATCCACCTTCTTCGTCTGTGGATTCAGCACGTATGCTCCATAACACTCTATGCCACGTGTCTTGCGCGTAATGACCTGCCCCAGATGGTGTTGCGTAATAATCTCCACAGCGAAATGGTCTTCCATCACCTCTATCCGAGGATTTGCCCTGACAGCCGCCATCAGTCCGCGCTGTATCTCTGCCCCCGTGTCATCAGCATGATGCAGGATGCGAAACTCGGAATGTCCGCCCTCGCGATGCAGGTCAAACTCGCCATTCTCCTTACGGTCGAACTGTACACCCCAACGCACCAGTTCCTTGATCTGCTGCGGTGCATTACGCACCACCTGTTCCACGGCAGCACGGTCGCTTATCCAGTCACCGGCAATCATCGTATCATTTATATGCTTATCGAAATCATCCACAAGAAGATTTGTCACCGATGCCACACCACCCTGTGCGAAATAAGTATTTGCCTCGTCCAGTTTCGTCTTACATACCAGACCTATTTTGCCCCCATGTGCTTCTGCCACTTTCAGGGCAAAACTCATACCGGCTACTCCACCGCCGATAATGAGAAAATCATACCTTTTTATCATTAGTTTTCTTATATAATGTTACACACTCTACGCCCTCTTTCACATCATGCACACGCACTATACTAGCTCCCTTCATCAGGGCTATTGTATTGAGCACAGTCGTTCCGTTAAGTGCATCCTCTGATGTCCCGCCCACCGTCTTCCATATCATCGATTTCCGTGAGAAGCCCACCATCACCGAGAGGGAAAGTTCCTGCAATCGTTCCAGTTGGGAAAGAATCTGGAAATTATCATCCACCGTCTTATCAAAGCCAAATCCGGGGTCAATAATAATATCCTTAACACCAGCGCTACGTAGCTCCGCCACCTTGTGAGTGAACATCCTTATCATCCCATCCATATCATCGTCATGGGATGTTAGGACGTATGATGCCTGTGCTTCTGCCACGACCTGCATCATCCTCTCATCACAGCCACCGGAGGGGTCGTTTATAATCGTTGCTCCAAACTCGCTGATGGCGATGCGTGCCACATCTACCCTGAACGTATCTACAGAGACAACAGCGTCCGGCCATATACTGCGCACTATCCCCAGCCCCTTGCGCAACCTGCTTACTTCCTCATCCTCATCAACCGCCGTAAACCCCGGGCGTGTAGAGAAAGCACCAACGTCAATGATATCGCCCTTCTGCTGGCGTATCTCCTCAACACGCAGGGCAATCTCACGCTCCGTCTGCTTGCGCGAAGCAGAATAAAACGAGTCCGGGGTAAGATTCAATATCCCCATCACGCGGATGTCAGCACTCGGAATCATTTATAATTTAACCTTATAACCCTTTTTCCTATCTTGCCACAAGACCACCATCCACAAGATAATGACCGCCTGTACAGAAACTTGATGCATCAGACGAAAGGAAATAAATCATTTCCGCCACTTCCTCAGGCTGTCCTGCCTTGCCGCGTGCATAGAGTTTATTTTCTGCCTGCCAGTAATCATCAACAGTGCAGTTGTTCACTTTGGCAAAATCGCGGAAAAGATTATCAACAAGCGGAGTGCGTGTTGTGCCAGCACATACAGCATTTACGCGTATGTTTTTCGGGCCAAGGTCTATTGACAAACTGCGTGTAATCTGCCCTAATGCTCCTTTCGTCAAACCATATACAAAACTATTTGCCTTACCAACAAACCATTGGTCAGAGGCATTTATTACCACCGCACCACCACCGGCATCAATGATGTGCGGAACGCACTCGCGCAAGGTATTCACCGTACCATAGATATTGGTCTGTATCATCAGATCCATCTCCTCATCAGAGACATCCAGTAGCGTATTGCAACGATGAATACCGGCATTCGTCACAACAACATTCAAAGCCCCAAACCGCTCAACAGTAGCCTCAACAGCACGATGTATCTCATCACGATGGCGCGTATTGCCTTCAACGAAAAGTAGATGAGAGGGACGGTTTATATCACGTTGCAACTCCTCGGCAGCAGTGGTATTTATGTCCATAAACCCAACATTCCAACCTTCAGTGATGAACTTACGTATTGTGGCTGCACCAATGCCAGTAGAACCACCGGTAATAAAAACAGTCTTCATATTTATGTATCGTATTTATTTCTGTGCAATATTAAGCATAAACTATGTAAAACATTCGCTTGAAGTGGAAAAAGTTTTCGTTTCCCCCTACTTTTCTGATTTCTGTGCTCACATTCCTAATATCCCCCATTTCCATTGAGCGGAACCTCGATTCCCATCAAAGAAGTCGGTATAACCATCAAGGGGAGTTCGGATACCCATCGAAGGGGTCTCGTGAAACCATCGAAGGGATGCCATAGAGGGCATCAGGAGAGCCCTTCGACAACATCACAACACCCCCACGACGGCATCGGAGAATCCCCTCGATTGGAACAGATG
>JAGHTU010000076.1 GCA_018065185.1 Candidatus Equicola faecalis
CCTCCAAGATGCGCGCATCGTCACAACGTAAAAGGCACATTTCACCTGCTTGAAGAGGATAGTTTGAAACAGACATAAGAATGGGATAAGATTGCGATAGAGAAAGAAGAAAACAGATAAAATTAGAAGACTATAGATTTTGCAAATTAACAGGAAATTGTTATATTTGTAGTCAGAACGAAGCCCTGCTTGAAGGAGCAGGTAATTGACAATTGATAATTGATAATTGATAATTCACGCAAAGTCTTGCAAATTAAAAATTAATAAATCATCACTCGCAAAATTAAAGCGAGAAAACATAAACCGTAAAACATAAAACCACTCGGATATGAGAAAACATATATTCTTTATGTGTGTTGCTCTATGCAACATTATAGTGATACAGAACATCCAGGCACAGAGCGTACTGTGGTATGAAACACCTGCAAGGCATTGGCTCGAAGCACTGCCCGTAGGCAATGGCAGGATGGGAGCAATGGTCTATGGCGGTACGTCTGACGAAGTGATACAGCTCAACGAAGGCACATTCTGGAGCGGTGCCCCACACGACAACAACAGCAAGACATCGTTGCAACACCTTGATGAGGTGCGACAGATGATTTTCAACGGTAAGGAAGAACAGGCGGCAGAGGTCATCAACAAAGAGTTTATCGTAGGTCCTCACGGCATGAAATATCAAAGTCTCGGCGCATTAAGATATCATTCTCCAATCGCCACTGCCGACGTGAAGGATTATCGCAGACAGCTCGACCTGAACACGGCAATTGCAACCACGACATTCCGTGCAGGGCACCGGAAGCAGGTGCACGAGGTGTTCGCATCGCTGACAGAAAAAGTGATAGTGGTTCACTATAATACTAATGAGGATTTCCACGACACGGTCTATACCGTGAAAGGCGCGAACCATGAGGGCATAGAGGGACGGCTCACGGCAGAGGTGAAGACGATGGTGCGCCATGAGAATGGAGGAACGACAATCCTTATAAGTGCCGCCACAAATTTCGTCAACTATCATGACATCAGTGGGGATGCTACGGCAAGGAACAAGACTCTCCTCGATGCCGCCAGCAAATACTCTTACAGACAACTCCGACAGCGTCACGTTGCTGCCTACAAAGAACAATATGGCCGTGTGAGCCTGACACTCAAGGGAAGGAAAGCCCCATCGTTACCTACCGACCGCCGTCTCGCCACATTCAAAGACACGCACGACCTCGGTATGGTGGAATTGCTTTTCAACTACGGGCGTTATCTCCTCATCAGCAGTTCTCAACCGGGAGGACAACCTGCCAACCTGCAGGGGATATGGAACGACAAGGAGAATGCCCCTTGGGACAGTAAATACACCATCAATATCAATACTGAGATGAACTATTGGCCGGCAGAAGTGTGTGGACTCAAAGAGTCTGTACAGCCACTATTTGCGTTGATAACCGACCTGAGCGAGACTGGTGCTACCACGGCGCGCACCATGTACGGATGCCGTGGATGGATGGCACATCACAACACCGATATATGGCGCATCGCTGGTCCTGTAGATGGAGCCGAATGGGGAATGTTCCCTAACGGAGGAGCGTGGCTCACCACACACCTCTGGGAACATTATCGCTTCACTCTTGACAAGGATTTCCTGCGACAGTACTATCCGGTGATGAAAGGGGCAGCCGAGTTCTATATGGATTATATGGTAGAAGACCCACGCACGGGATGCCTCTCAGTCGTGCCTTCCGTGAGTCCGGAGCATGGACCAGTGGGCAAGCATACCGCCGTGACATCCGGTTGCACAATGGACACACAGATAGCATGCGACGCGCTGAGTAACGCACGCGATGCAGCAAAGATACTCGGAGTGGACGCCGACTTCTGCCGACTGCTCACACAGAAAATAGACTCCCTGCCAAAGATGAAAGTGGGGCAGTATGGTCAGTTGCAAGAATGGCAACAGGATGGCGACGACCCGAAAGATGAGCACCGCCACATATCACATCTCTACGGGCTCTATCCTTCACATCAAATAACGCCAGAGGCAACACCGACACTCTTCGATGCCGCACGCACGACACTCATTCAGCGTGGCGACAATGCCACAGGATGGAGCCTCGGATGGAAGATAAACTTTTGGGCAAGGATGTGCGACGGCAACCATGCCTTTCGGATTATATGCAATATGCTGCGACTGCTGCCTGAAGACCGTCAAATGAGACAATACCCTGACGGCAGGACATACCCGAATATGTTTGATGCTCATCCGCCTTTCCAAATCGACGGCAACTTCGGTGCATGTGCCGGCATAGCCGAGATGCTCCTACAGTCAGACGACACAGACATCATCCCTCTGCCTGCACTCCCTGACGAATGGAAGAGCGGAAGCATAAAGGGTTTCCGTGCCCGCGGTGGGAAGATTGTTGACCTGAAGTGGAAGAACGGCAAGCTGACAAAGATGAAAGTCAGGGATGCAAGATAAGCACCACATCAACACGCGCACAAGACGAGGAAGCGATTTATTTGTGTGTTTGCAAAAACATGTGTAAATTTGCATTGCATTTTATGAATGGCCTCGTAGCTCAGTTGAATAGAGCACCAGATTCCGGTTCTGACGGTCGCGGGTTTGAGTCCCGCCGAGGTCACCGCTGCACAGTAATGATGGAGAAGTTAAAACGACATGCGCTGGTGACGGTGTTGCTTGCATTGTTTGCGCTCTGCGCGGTCCGAGCATCGGCACAGGAAAGCAATGACACATACACTGGTGAAAAGCATGACTCAATAGAGTTTAGTCTTCTCACTTGTGGTGCAGGAAATGAAATCTATTCTCTTTTCGGACATACGGCAATACGCTATCGCAATATAACGCAAGGGCGCGACTGGACGTTCAATTACGGCGTGTTCAACTTCAAGCAGAAGCATTTTGCATGGCGTTTTGCAACGGGAAAGACCGACTACGAACTAGGGGTGTGCCCGTATGCTACCTTCGTGAAGGAATATGCTGAGCACGGACGGAGTATCACAGAACAGGTGTTGAACCTGACCGCGGAGCAGAAGGTGGTGCTGGAATACTATCTTTCCATTAATATGCAGCCTGAGAACCGCACTTACCGCTACAACTATTTCCGCCGTAACTGCACGACAGAGGCACGCGACAAAATCTTTTCCATACTCCCGCAATACTGTGATGGGGAAGAGCCGTTAGAGGAACAGTCTTTCCGTCAGGCAATACACAAATACACAGAAGGGCATGAGTGGAGTGAACTGGCTATGGACCTCTGTCTGGGCTATGAAGCCGACCGCAAGCAGACAAAGGATGCACTAGAGTTTCTGCCATTCAATCTAAAGCAGTCGCTCGACTCTACATCATATATAATGGATGCCGACACTTGTAGGCTCGTGGGGAACACTCATGCGATAAAGGCACAGGAGCATTTGGCGCAGGATGATTTCCCACTCACTCCGCTACAATCTTTGGCGATAGTGGCAATAATAATAATCGTCCTATTCTTCCGCGACTTCTATAAGGAGCGTGCAGGATGGGTGACAGATGCTATACTGCTGATGGTGATTGCCCTTGCAGGATGCGTGCTGATGGTGATAATGCTGGGCGAACACCCTTGCGTGAGGTACAACTTGAACTTCCTGTTGCTCAACCCACTGGCATACCTTGCCATACCTTATATTATTATAGCCGATAGGAAGAGGCGTCACTCGCGCTGGTGGGCGTATTATGAAATGGTATTCCTCCTGCTGTTCATTGTAGATATTACTGGACTGCAGGACATTCCGACAGCAGTTGAAGTATTGGCATCATTTTTGCTTATACGCTCTTTAGAGAGACGCATTTTGATCAGAATAAACAAAACAAAAAGATAATATGGAACTGAATAAGATTTTAGGTAAACTCTTCGGAAACAAGTACGACCGTGACAAGAAAGCCATCATCCCACTTGTGGAGAAAGTGCAGGCAGTATATCCAGAGATTGACGCTTTGGACAATGATGCCTTGCGTGCTAAGACACAACAACTGCGCGAGGCATTGCAGGAGACGGTGTCTTCGCAACGTCAGGAGATAGACAAACTGAAAGCACAGATAGAAGACACGCCATTGGAAGACCGCGAACAAATTTTCGCCAAGATAGACAAGATAGAAAAAGAAATCCTGGATATCTTCGAGACGGAACTGGATAAGATTATGCCTGAGGTGTTCGCCATCATGAAATCTACCGCTCGCCGTTTCACGGAAAACGAGGATGTGGTGGTGACGGCTACACAGTTTGACCGCGATCTGGCTCCTCTGCACGACTTTGTGGATATTGACGGCGACCGCGCCATTTATCACAACCACTGGGTGGCTGGTGGCAACGAGACCGTATGGGATATGATACACTACGACGTACAGCTCTTTGGTGGTATCGTGCTACATCAAGGAAAAATTGCCGAGATGGCAACAGGTGAAGGAAAGACACTCGTGGCAACATTGCCTGTATTCCTCAACGCACTCACGGGTAACGGTGTGCATGTGGTGACGGTGAACGACTATCTGGCAAAGCGTGACTCGGAATGGATGGGACCACTATATATGTTCCACGGACTGTCGGTGGACTGTATCGACAAGCATCAGCCGAACTCCCTTGACCGTCGCAAGGCTTATCTGGCAGATATCACATTCGGAACGAACAACGAATTTGGCTTCGACTATCTGCGTGACAATATGGCGACATCGCCACAAGACCTCGTTCAGCGCGCACATAACTATGCCATCGTGGATGAGGTGGACTCCGTGCTCATCGACGATGCACGTACACCTCTCATCATCAGCGGTCCGGTGCCGAAGGGCGACGACCAGATGTATGACGAGTATCAGCCTCTGGTGGAACGTCTTGTGGAAGTGCAGAAGAAACTGGCAACAGAATATCTTGCCTCAGCCAAACAGCAGATAAGCAACGAGGATGCAAAGGTGCAGGAAGAAGGCTTCCTCGCACTCTACCGCTCACACATGGCAATGCCACGCAATAAGCCTCTCATCAAATACCTCTCCGAACAGGGCATCAAGAGCGGTATGCTGAAGACAGAGGAACACTATATGGAGAACAACAACCGCCTGATGCCACAGGCTGTGGAACCGCTATACTTCAAGGTGGATGAGAAGATGAAATCGTGCGACCTGACAGACAAGGGTGTGGCATGGCTCTCATCACAGGTGAAGGATAAAGACCTGTTTGTGTTGCCTGACATCACGTCAGAATTGTCGGCACTGGATGCCGATACGACACTCTCCACGGAAGAACGCGTAGAAAAGAAAGACGAACTGCTGAACCACTATGCCGTACAGTCAGAGCGTGTTCACACCATACAGCAACTGCTGAAAGCGTACACGATGTTCTTCCGCGATGACGAGTATGTGGTCATTGACGGCGAGGTGAAGATTGTGGACGAGCAGACAGGACGTATCATGGAAGGTCGCCGCTGGAGCGACGGACTGCATCAGGCTGTGGAAGCCAAGGAGCACGTCAAGGTGGAGGCAGCCACACAGACATTTGCCACCATCACGTTGCAGAACTATTTCCGTATGTACCACAAATTGGCAGGTATGACAGGTACAGCAGAGACAGAGGCTGGTGAGTTGTGGAACATCTACAAGTTGGATGTAGTGGTAATACCTACAAACAAGCCTATAGCACGTATTGATATGAACGACCGCGTGTACAAGACAAAGCGCGAGAAATATAATGCAGTAATAGACGAAATACAGAGACTCATCGACGCCGGACGCCCAGTGCTCGTGGGTACTACGTCTGTGGAAATCTCCGAACTCCTTGCTCGTATGCTCGATATACGCAAGATTCCTCACAACGTGCTGAACGCCAAACTGCACCAGAAAGAGGCTGACATCGTGGCAAAGGCAGGACAGAGCAGGACGGTGACCATTGCAACGAATATGGCAGGTCGTGGTACGGACATCAAGCTATCACCAGAGGTGAAGGCTGCCGGTGGTCTTGCCATCATCGGTACGGAGCGTCACGAGAGCCGTCGTGTGGACCGTCAGTTGAGAGGCCGTTCCGGTCGTCAGGGTGATGTAGGTAGTTCCGTATTTTTCGTTTCACTTGAAGACCAATTGATGCGACTGTTCGCTTCGGAGCGTATATCTTCCATCATGGACCGTTTAGGATTCAAGGACGGAGAGATGATTGAGCATCCAATGATTTCAAAGAGCATTGAACGCGCACAGAAAAAGGTGGAAGAAAATAACTTCGGTATCCGTAAACGTCTGTTGGAATATGATGACGTAATGAACAAGCAGCGTACCGTAGTCTATGAGAAACGCCGTCATGCCTTGATGGGAGAGCGCATCGGTATGGATATCGCCAACATGATTTGGGATCGTGTGGTCAACATCATTGAGAAAGGCGATTACGAAGGCTGCCAGGAGGAATTCATCAAGATACTCGGAATGGAATGTCCGTTCTCGAAGATGGACCTTGTGGAGAAAGACCGTTCACAACTCGAAGAAGATTCATTCCAACAAGCTATGGATAGTTTCAACCGCAAAGTGGAACGCATCCGCACACAGGCATGGCCTATCGTACAGCAGGTATATGAGGCTCCAGGCAACATGTATGAGCGCATCGCTGTACCGTTTACAGATGGCAAGCAAGTATATACCTTGCCATGCGACCTAAAAGAGGCTTACGAGACAGAGTGTAAGAGCGTGGCAAAGGTGTTCGAGAAAGCAATCATACTACATATCATTGACGACTGCTGGAAAGAGAACCTGCGTCAGCTTGACGAACTGAAACACTCCGTACAGAACGCAAGTTATGAGCAGAAAGACCCACTTGTAATATTCAAGTTGGAGTCGGTAAAATGCTTCGATGATATGGTGAACGATATGTACGACCGCACCGTTTCTATCCTCATGCGTATGCAGTTGCATATACAGGGCGAAGTGCAGGAAGCAGCACCTGAGGTGCGTCAGCGTCAGAACTACACCGAGTCAAAGGCAGAACTGAACAACGACCCTAATCAGGCCGCTACAGCACATTCCGACACACGCGCACAGCAACCACGCACCCCTATCGTGAAAGAGAAGATGCCAGGACGTAACGACCCTTGTCCTTGTGGCTCGGGCAAGAAATTCAAGAACTGCCACGGACGCGGACTTGTCTGAAAAAAAACTTACAACATAAGCCGAAGCCATGGAACGCAACAGATGTTCTATGGCTTCAGTTTTGGGATGCCCCTTTTTATTTGAGATTATTGGGATAATTTGTACTTTTGCAATGAATATAAATCACATACAATTTATGCGAATCATTATTATAGGCGCAGGGCCTGGAGGCTACGAGACAGCAGTTGATGCTGCAAAGCGCGGAATGGAGGTAACGCTGATTACCGATGGTGAATTGGGTGGCACTTGTCTCAACGAAGGGTGCATACCGACAAAGACATTCGTACATTATGCCGAAAACAACACTTGTCTGCCGTCAGCATCGCTCAACTCCCTACAGGAGCGCAAACGCGAAGTGATAAGCCAATTGCAGGCAGGTATAGAATCGCTGTTGCGGAATAAATTGATAACACTCGTCAAGGGACACGCGCATTTCATCAGCAACGATACTGTTGCCGTAGGTGACACACAATACACAGCCGACCACATCATCATAGCTACTGGAAGCGAAAGCACCATACTGCCAATAAAGGGTAGCGAGCGATGCCTGACATCAAAAGAGATGTTGGAACTGAGAGAAATACCGAAATCCCTATGCGTGATAGGCGGTGGTGTGATAGGACTGGAGTTTGCCAATATCTTCAATAAGTTGGGCTCGGAAGTGAGCATACTGGAATACTGTCCGCAGATACTTCCACATTTCGATACCGACCTCTGCAAGCGCGTGAAACAGCATCTCACAAAACAAGGAATAAACATTCAGGTGGGATATAAGGTGGAAGATATTGATGCCATAGAAGCCGAAACGGTGCTGATGTCTGTAGGACGTCATCCGAATGTTGACGGACTAGGGCTTGAAAACACATCCGTAGAATACTCGAAACGCGGTATCACCGTGGATGATAATATGCAGACCAGTGTGCCGAGCATATATGCCATAGGTGATGTCAATACCCGTATGATGCTGGCACATGTAGCAACATTTCAGGGACGACATGCACTAAACCATATCGAGGGGAAGACAGACAACATACGTTTTGATATCGTGCCTTCTGCTGTCTTCATCACTCCGGAAGTGGCGACTGTAGGTTTAACTGAGGAAGACTGCAAGGAAAGGGGTATAAAGATCAAGGCACATAAGAGTTTCTTCCGCGCCAACGGAAAGGCTGTGAGCATGGGTGAGACGGATGGTTATTTCAAACTCCTAAGTGACGAGGAAAGTGGGCGCATTCTGGGTGCACACATGTTTGGTGCACACTCATCGGATATCATCCATGAGATAGCGGCATTAATGAATATGCAAGCAACAGTCAGCGATCTGCATGATATGATTCATGCACACCCGACACTTGCCGAAGTGGTACAGAACTCTATATAATTGATAATGCACCCTAAACTCAGTATATATCTATCTTCTTCGCTCAACCCATATCATAATTTGGCGCTGGAACACGCTCTCCTGATGCAAGTGCATAAGGGTGAGTTGTGGCTTTATCTGTGGCGCAATGAACGTACGGTGGTGGTGGGGCGTAACCAGAATATCTATGCCGAAGTCAACCTTGACGCACTACGAGAGATTGATGGTTATCCCACGCGCCGTCTATCGGGTGGGGGAGCAGTATATCATGATGTAGGAAACCTAAATTTTACTTTTCTTGCCCAAAACGAATGCTTCGATATCTGCCGCCAATCGGATGTGGTGCTCAACGCCATACGTTCACTCGGTTTTAATGCCGAGAAAAGCGGACGCAACGACCTTACCATTGATGGTCGCAAATTCTCCGGACAGAGCTTTTACCAAGCCCGAGAACGTCGTTTCCATAATGGGACTGTGCTTATCGCTACGGACAGGAAAGTGATGCAACGGGTACTCACTCCCTCATCGGCAAAATTCGTAGGGAAAGGTGTGCAGTCAGTACGCTCACGCACGGTCAATCTGAGCGAACTGGCATCAGACATAACATGGGAAAACGTACAACAGGCTCTGATTCGCAGTTTTGAAGAGGAATATGGTGGAGGTGCGACTATTCTACCAAAGATAGATACCCATCAGTTGCAGGAAGATATTTTTGCCAATCATGATTTTATCTACAACAAGGTGGCAGACTTCACAAAGACGCGCGAGTTGCGCACGGCAGAGGGCACATGCACGCTTCATCTTGACGTGCAGCATGGCATTATCCGTCATATTCAGATATTTACCGATGCCCTCAACCCCGATATTGTCCTAATCTTGCATGAACGCTTTGACAGATATATCAACCGTCCGCTTATTGATTTTGATAGAGATTATGCCTAAATAGATATAATTTATTTGGCATTGTCCCTAATATGGCGTAATTTCGCCAAAAGAATATGGCAAATGGGATAATTGAGCATAGTGGGATTATCGAAAGTGTGAACAGTGGGCATGTGAGTGTAAAGATTGTTCAAACTTCGGCATGTGCCATATGTAAGGCATCGTCATTCTGCCAAAGTAGCGAAAACAAGGAAAAGATTGTTGATGTCTATATGCCTGTGGCTGAAGCGCAAAGGCTGAAGGTGGGGCAGAGTGTCATGGTGTGTGTGAGCGAGAGTATGGGAAAACAGGCTCTTTTCTATGCGTTCATACTGCCGTTGATTGTGCTCTTTACGGCATTGACAATAACATGGTTGTTCAGTCATAGAGAACCATTAGCATCAGCCGTATGTATAGCAGTGTTGGTGCCGTATTATGTGTTGCTCTATATGATGAGAGACAAGATGTGGAGGACATTCCGTTTTTGGATAAAATAAAATAAGAGAAATGAATTTTTTATTGATTGCAGTAATAGTACTCGGATTGATAGGTCTTATATCGGCTGTAATTCTTTTTGGTGCGTCAAAGAAGTTTGCCGTGAAGGAAGATGAACGACTGGCAAAGGTACAAGAGGTGCTTCCGGGGGCTAACTGTGGGGGGTGTGGTTTCCCCGGATGCTCGGGCTTTGCCGATGCATGTGTGAAGGGTGCCGATGCAGGGTCTATTGACGGACTGCTCTGTTCCGTTGGTGGCAACGATTGTATGGTAAAAGTAGCAGATATTCTGGGTATGACGGCTACACAGGTAGAGAAGAAGGTGGCTGTTGTGCGTTGTAATGGTACTTGTGAAAAACGTCCGCAGATAGCCTTTTACGACGGACGTCAGACGTGTGCAAACATCAACGCATGTGGAGTGGGAGAGACGGGATGCGGATATGGTTGCCTCGGTTGTGGTGACTGCGTCGCAGTGTGTACTCAGGACGCAATAACTATCAATACGGAAACAGGTTTGCCTGAGGTGGATGAAGATAAATGTGGGGCTTGTGGTGCATGTACTATTGCCTGCCCACGTAATATAATTGAGATACGGAAACGGGGAGTCAAGGACAGACGTGTATGGGTGAGTTGCGTGAATAAAGATAAAGGACCAGTAGCAAAGAATAACTGCACAGCAGCATGTATCGGTTGTTCCCTATGCGTAAAAGAATGTGCATTTGATGCCATTGAGGTGAAAGACAACTGCTCGTATATAGATGCCGAGAAATGTCGCCTCTGCAGGAAATGTGTTGAAGTATGCCCTACAAAGGCTATCAAGACTGCAAACTTCCCAATAAAAATAATTGATAATTAAAAGCTGTTGAATTTTGATCGTTGACTGTTGATATTAAAAATAGATATGAAACTTAAGACATTCAAAATAGGAGGCGTTCATCCGCATGATAATAAGTTGACAGCAGAGAAAACCACTATTGCTGCTCCTCTGCCTGAGAAAGCATATTTCCTTCTTTCGCAACATATTGGAGTCCCTGCAAAGGCTGTGGTAAAACGTGGCGACAAAGTCAAAGTCGGTACACTATTGGCCGAGGCAGGAGGATTTGTTTCTGCACCGATATATTCTTCCGTTTCGGGAACCGTGGCAAAAATAGACACCGTGGCGGATGCATCAGGCTACCTGCGTCCGGCAATCATCGTTGACGTTGAAGGCGATGAGTGGGAAGAAAACATTGACCGTAGCAGCAAACTGGAAAAACTGGAGGATCATCCCGAACTGACGGCAGAAGAAATCATCCAACGGGTGAAGAATGCCGGTATTACGGGTATGGGCGGAGCAGGTTTCCCGACATTCATCAAGCTCACACCGCCACCAACGGCAAAAGCCGAATGTGTGGTGATAAATGGTGTGGAGTGTGAACCATATATTACTGCCGATTACCGTCTAATGATGGAACATACCGATGAGATTATGGAAGGCATCAAGATACTGATGAAAGCGGTAAACGTGTCAAAGGCATATATCGGTATAGAGGCAAATAAACAGAAAGCCATAGACCTCTTTGAGATGAAAGCCTATATCTATCCGAACATAAAGATAGTAGGACTAAAAAAACGCTATCCGCAGGGAGGAGAAAAGCAGTTAGTGGATGCCTGTATAAGACGTCAAGTGCCTGCACCACCAGCCATACCGGTTGATGTAGGTGCTATCGTCCAAAATGTGGCAACAGTCCATGCCGTCTATCAAGCGGTGATGAAAAACAAACCGCTGTTGGAGCGTTACACCACGGTCACGGGCAAAGATATTGCCGAACCAAAGAACTACCTTGTGCGCATCGGTACACCTATAAGTACATTGCTGGAAGATTGTGGCGGTGTACCTGACAAGGATGTAAAAATACTATCCGGTGGTCCGATGATGGGACGTGCTTTGGCATCGCTGGAGACTCCTGTATGTAAAGGGACGAATGCTATTACCGTGCTTTCAGGTGCTGAGGCATACAGGGAAGAGGAAACCGTATGCATACGTTGTGGAAAATGTGTTTCGGCATGTCCGATGGGACTTGAGCCTTATCTTCTTTCTGCATTGTCGGAACAGATAAAACCTAATCTCGACCGACTGGAAAAAGAAGACATAACGAGTTGTATTTCGTGCGGATGTTGCCAGTTTACATGCCCTGCACATAGACCGCTACTAGACGTAATAAGTATTGGAAAGAATAAAGTTATGGGTGCTATCCGTGCCCGCAATGTGAAAAAATAAATATCATGAGAAATCTAATAGTATCACCATCACCGCATATACACAGCAAGGACAGCGTTGAAAAAAATATGTACGCCGTGCTGACGGCATTGCTACCGGCATTGATGGTGTCGTTTCTATGCTTCGGGCTGGGTGCACTCATCGTATGTGCAACGAGTGTTGCAGCATGTGTGTTCTTCGAATGGAGCATTACGAAATATATCCTTAGGCGTGAGAAAAACACCATTGCTGATGGTTCTGCCATCCTGACTGGTATATTGCTAGGCTTCAACCTGCCTTCAAACCTACCGATATGGATTATTATCATCGGTGCATTAGTGGCAATAGGAGTAGGGAAGATGACGTTCGGCGGTTTGGGAAACAACCCATTCAATCCTGCTCTAGTAGGACGTGCCTTCCTTCTTGTGTCCTTCCCTGTACAGATGACATCATGGCCTTTGGCTGGACAACTGACGAAATACCTTGATGCAGAAACAGGAGCAACGCCTCTTTCCATAATGAAATATGCAATAAAATCTGGTGATGCCAGCATCCTCTCCAGGTTGCCTGATGGTATAGATCTTCTGCTTGGTAGGGGCGGTATGGGATGCATAGGAGAGATATCAGCCCTAGCATTGATAGCAGGAGGTATATATCTGCTGATAAAAAAGGTTATAACATGGCATGTTCCGGTAAGTATCATCCTGACAACACTCCTCCTTTCATGTATAATGCATGCATCAAGTCCTGTATATGCCGACCCTGTATCGGTAATTTTTAGCGGAGGTCTGATGCTGGGCGCGATATTTATGGCTACAGACTATGTGACATCGCCTATGACACCAAAAGGACAGATTATTTATGGTGTGAGCATAGGAGTACTTACTATTGTCATCCGCAATTTCGGTGCCTATCCAGAAGGTATGTCATTCGCTATTCTCATAATGAACGCCTTCACACCGCTCATCAACAGATATAGTAAACCGAAACGCTTTGGGGAGGTAGTCAAATGAAAAAGAAACTTGAATCAACACTAAAAAATATGGTTATTGTGCTGACAGGCACAGCCATACTTACGGGTGCCGTATTGGCATTGGTAAATAGGGTTACGGAAAAGGAAATTGCAAATCAAGTCGAAAAGGAGAAGAGGGAAGCCGTATATGCAGCATTGGGTACAACAGACGATATTATCACGATTGCTGAACCTGAAAACATCAAACAGATTGTCGATGGGAAAAAACTTGACTTTGAGGTGTATCGTGCTACGGACAAAGACGGGAAGGACTATGGTGTGGCTGTCAAGAGTACCACACAGGGTTTTGGCGGAGACTTGAGTGTAATGGTTGGTTTCGACACGGAAGGAAATGTCATCTCCTACCGGGTGCTGAAACATTTTGAAACACCAGGATTAGGCGCGAAAGCTGGAGAATGGTTCCAAAAGGGTCAAAAAGGCGATATTACGGGTAAGAAGGCCGGTAATTTGACTGTATCAAAAGATGGTGGCAATGTGGATGCCATCACAGCCTCTACAATCACTTCCAGAGCTTTCCTGCGGGCCGTCAATCAGGCATACAATGCCTATATGGCAAAAGAAAAAGATGTGATAACAGGAGCATCCGATGTCCATACTGGTGCATCGGCACAGAAACAAAACAAGTAAGTCATGAAAGAATACCTCAATATAATACGCAACGGCATAGTAAACGAAAATCCTACGTTTGTACTTATGCTCGGCATGTGTCCGACACTTGCCACTACCACGTCTGCTTTCAACGGGATGTCAATGGGATTGTCAACAATGTTCGTATTGATATGCTCGAATTTTGTAATTTCTCTAATAAAGAATCTTACACCTGATATGGTGCGAATCCCTGTCTTTATTGCCGTGATTGCTACTTTTGTTACCGTATTACAGATGCTCATGCAAGCCTATATACCAGCAATATATGCTAGCCTCGGAATATATATACCGCTTATTGTAGTGAATTGTATAATTCTCGGTCGAGCTGAGTCGTTTGCTGCGAAGAATGAAGCGGTCCCAAGTATCTTTGACGGTATTGGAATAGGACTCGGTTTTACTCTCGGCTTGACCATTCTCGGTCTGTGCCGAGAACTATTAGGTACAGGACAGGTGTTTGATGCAGAAATCTTTCCAGAGCAGTATGGCAGTCTATTGTTCGTCCTTGCTCCGGGAGCATTTATCACACTTGGATATTTAGTGGCAATCATTAACCATTTCAAAAATAAATAGACATATGGAATATCTGCTTATATTTATCACAGCAATATTTGTCAATAATATTGTCTTTTCACAGTTTCTTGGCATATGTCCGTTTTTGGGCGTATCAAAGAAAATAAGTACGGCTGCCGGTATGGGAGTCGCAGTCACCTTTGTCTTGACACTCTCAACGATAGTGACATTCCTTGTACAGCGGTATATCCTTGACCCTAATGGCTTGGAATATCTGCAGACATTGTGTTTTATACTCGTCATTGCAGCCCTTGTACAGATGGTTGAGATAATACTCAAGAAAGTGTCGCCACCATTATATCAGGCTCTCGGCATATTCCTGCCACTGATTACGACCAACTGCTGTGTGCTGGGTGTAGCAATTCTTGTGATACAGAAAGATTTCTCACTTCTGCAAAGCATCATATATGCTGTGGCAACAGCACTTGGTTTTGCATTGGCACTGATAGTGTTTGCCGGAATACGTGAACAGATGGAATTGGTGAAGATACCGAAAAGTGTACAGGGAATATCAATAGTTCTAATCACTGCGGGGCTGATTTCACTTGCTTTTATGGGATTTAGTGGCGTAGATGGCGGACTTAAAACATTATTTGGAATAGAATGAAACGAATTTTAGTTACAGGTGGAGCCGGATACATCGGCTCTCATACGTTAGTGGAACTGGCTGAAGCAGGCTATGACTTCGTAGTGGTTGACAATCTTTGCAATTCAAATAAAGAATCGTTACATAGGGTTGCGAAAATCATTGGTAGGGAAGTGCCGTTCTTCAAGGTGGACATCAGGGACAAGGACGGATTGTCAAAGGTACTTGACGAATATTCTTGCGATGCTTGTATTCATTTCGCAGGACTGAAGGCTGTTGGTGAATCGGTGGCAAAGCCATATGAGTATTACGAGAATAATATCGGTGGAACGCTTGTCTTGATTGATGTACTGAAACAGCATAATTGTAAAAATATCATCTTCTCATCCTCTGCCACTGTATATGGTAATCCTGCAGTGATACCTATCACTGAGGAATGTCCAAAGGGAAAATGTACGAACCCCTACGGACAAACAAAGTCCATGCTTGAGGAGATTTTTATGGATATACAGAAAGCCGACCCTCAGTGGAACATTGTATTGCTGAGGTACTTCAATCCTATCGGTGCCCATAAGAGTGGTACGATAGGTGAAAATCCTAATGGTATCCCTAACAATTTGATGCCGTATATCACTCAGGTAGCTGTGGGCAAACGTAAGGAACTCGGAGTGTTTGGCAATGACTATGACACTCCTGACGGAACAGGTGTGCGCGACTATATACATGTAGTAGATTTAGCGAAAGGGCATGTATGTGCACTGCACGTCCTGCAGAATGGTTGCGGCCTTTCCATATATAACCTTGGAACGGGGCGTGGTTATTCCGTATTAGATGTGATAAATGCTTTCGTGAAGGTAAATGGTGTGGATGTACCATACAGCATCAAGCCACGTCGCGAGGGGGATATAGCAACATGCTATTCAGACCCAACAAAGGCAGAACGCGAATTGGGGTGGAAAGCACAGTTCGGAATAGAAGATATGTGCCGTGATGCATGGCTATTCCAGAAGAACAATCCTGAAGGTTATTAATAATCATAAAAAAATAATAGGAATATGGAACTTGATCTTTTATACAACTATTTCATAAACAATCCTTTTGAGTTCATAGTGCTCTTATTGGGAGTCGTTTATATTATTCTTGAGTTCTTCGGCAACAAATGGATGTGGTTCATCGGCTTCCTTATGGCAGTGCTCAGCCTATATGTCTTTGTCGATAATGAACATTACTGGCTGGGTGCCATACAAGTCTATCAGATTGCGTTAAGCATCTATGGATTTTGGAAATGGCAGTTTGGACGTAAGAAGACTCTCAACCATGACATAAACGGACAGACAACGGCTCGTACAGAACAACCTATAACACGGATGCCGAAACGTGCATGGTGTTTGTCACTTCTTTCTGTTGTAGCCATAACAGTGATACTAGCTCTACTGAATGATTCCCTGCTTAAGAATGAACTTCCTTGGGCTGATGCAGCAATTACGGCATTCAACCTCGTAGCAGTAGTACTTCTCTCCCAAAAATATCTTGAGCAATGGTTATTCTGGTTGGTTTATGACTCATTGATGATTGTTGTCTCGCTAGTTGAAGGGAGGATGTATTTCTATATCGTACTTTGTGTAATCTATATCATCACAAGTATTTTCGGTTATTTCAAGTGGAGACGTATGATGCTTGAGTCGCAAACAAATTGAATGCACTCACGTCAGTTTACATTTTGTTTTATTACCTTTGCGGACATAATAGCATAATGAACAGATATGAATAAAAGAATATACGTTTTATTTATCTCCTTTTATGTACTGACGGTCTATGTATCTGCGCAGAGTGGGACAAATTCGCCGTACAGCATGTATGGTTTGGGCATCCTTTCCGAGCGTAGTCAGGGTTTTAACCGTGGTATGGCAGGCATCTCGCAAGGATTCCGTGAAGGAACATATGTCAATCCGCAAAATCCTGCATCGTATTCCAATGTTGATTCACTGACATTCATTTTTGATGCTGCCGTTGCTCTGCAGAATATGAATATCTCGGAAAATGGTGTAAAGAATAATGCCAAGAATGGTAATTTCGAATATGTCGTTGCCTCTTTCCGTGTACTGAAAAACCTCGGAGCAAGTTTTGGCATCATGCCTTTTACAAATGTAGGGTATGATTTCTCTAGAACAGGAACAACGCAGAATAAGGATATCTATTCAACCACATATACCGGAAGCGGGGGGCTACACCAAGCATATATTGGTTTCGGATGGAGACCATTCAAGCCTTTCTCTGTTGGTTTCAATATTGGTTACTTATGGGGAAGCCAGACAAAGGTGGTTGCGACATCTTACAGCAGTGGGGCGACACCACTAAACCGTTATTACACATCAGATGTAAACAGTTATACACTTGATTTGGGTATGCAGTATAGTTTCCGTGTAGGAAAAGATGATAATATCGTATTAGGAGCAACTTACTCGCTTGGTCATGAATTAGGTAATACGGCTTATATGTATGATATTTTGAATGACTCTACGCAGTATTCTGTTAAGGATGCTTTTTCTATGCCACATATCGTAAGTGGTGGAGTGGCATGGCATCGTCCTGACAAATGGAGTTTCGGAATTGACTACACATTCTATAAATTTGGTTCTTTGGCATATCCCGATGTAATAAATACTTCAGCAAACAGGATAGATTATCAAAAACGAGATGGACTCCTGATGGATCGTTCTAAAATAGCCGTGGGAGGCGAATGGATACCCGGTAAATATTCCCGTAATTTCTTTGAACGCATACATTATCGCGCTGGAGCATATTTTGCGACTCCTTATGTGAAAGTCTATGATGCATCAGGCAAACTTATAGATGGACCGAAGGAGTATGGAGTGAGTGTAGGATTAGGTATTCCTATTATGAATACTTACAATAACCGTTCATTACTTAATGTGAGCGGGCAATGGGTTTATTCGGGAATGTCTAATTTGATAAAGGAGAATTATCTGCGTCTTACAATCGGGCTGACCTTCAACGAGAAGTGGTTTGCAAAGTGGAAATTTGAATGATGCCGATATCCTCTTTCTGTAAGCACTTCCTTACTTTCAGCTTCTTGCTTTTATGTATCTTGTCATGTTCCAGACAGAGAGAACATGTCGCGCCAGCTATCAAAGACAGCGATTCGCTGAGTATGATGGTCAGTTATGGTGTGAATACGCTCATTTCGGATTCCGGAGTGATGAAATACCGCATTGTGACTGAATGCTGGGAAGTGAACGACAAGAGAAACCCTCCCCGTTGGTCGTTTGAGAAAGGTATTTTTATGCAACAGTTCGATTCTACCTTTCAGATTGCCGCAGTCATTTCAGCAGATACGGCATGGTATTATAATGTAAATCAGTTATGGGAACTTCGCGGACGTGTTACCGTACGGAATAATGCAGGACTCGTATTCAACTCTGAAGAACTGTTTTGGGATCAGCGTCAGCACGAACTTTATTCCAATCACTATTCTCGGCTTTTCACTCCAGAACGTCAGTTGGAAGGGATAAGATTCCGCAGTGATGAGTACATGACGAACTATCAGGTTGTCACAGCAAAAGGTGTAGTTCCGTCCGGTGACCTTATGGAAGAACCTGCTCCGCCACCTGCTGCAGATGCATCCAATGATTCTGTGACAACAGTGACGCTGAAACCTCATGCCATGCCTATAGCACATCCAAAATCTATCATGACGCGTCAAGATAGTCTTGCACGTCAGCAGATTCTACGTTCCCGCGAAAAAATAAAATAATTAAAATATAATATCATCCTGCGTGATAATAATATCCGATTTGTTGCTGTATGTGCCGAGTCGGATATTTTGTTTAGGATTCTCTGCCATGATATTCAGGATTTGTGCGTATGAATATGAACTTGTGTCATACACCACATAGGTCTTGGTGTTAGAGTTTATAACATCCGCTTGACCATTATGGCCATGTGGTAGAGTACAGTCGTTTCCAAGAATATACCCTGAACGCAATCCATGTTCATCAGCTATCTTCGTACAAGTGTCTATCATCTGTCGGGAGCCTATAAAGATATATTCGGCTTCTTCGTGTATCACCGGAAGCAAACCCAACTGTTTCTTTACATTAACGCACTGAATGCAGATATACGCTAGTATTGCCTTGAAGAATATAGCGAGACTTATCGGAATCGTAAAGATGAAACTCAAATGCCCATAATATTTGCGAAAGAAGATGAGCATCGCTTTATAAAAGACATGCACGTAACGGAAACTTGTCTTGTGTGTACTTTCTCCTTTATAATGCAAAATCTTGAGTGGCAGATACCAGTTCTCGTATCCTTTTTGCAACATACGATATGAGAGGTCAATGTCTTCACCATACATAAAGTATGTTGTGTCAAGCAATCCCACTTCATCCAACGCTTTCTTTCGGAGCAGACAAAAAGCCCCACTCACTACTTCTATCCTGTTTGCGACATCTACAGGTAAATGACGCATATAGTAACGTTTGTCTTTGCCTATCATCTTCAAGAAAGAGACGATGATTGATGGAACAGCACGTCTTGATTCTGGTGCCATAAAACCATCTGAGGAATGCATCTGCACACCGACACTTCCTGCCCGTGTGTTCCTGTCCATAAAAGCGATAGCCTCTTTTAGAACATTTTCACCAACAAAAGTATCCGGATTGAGCAATAGCACATATTCACCTTTTGACTGCCGTATTGCTGCATTATTTCCTTTTGCGAAGCCCACATTATGACACGATGTGATAAAACGAACTATCGGGTAGCGCAGTTTCAGATATTCTATTGAGCCATCGGATGAATGGTTATCAAAAACGATAATCTCTCTCTCCATCCCGTTTGTTGCCTTCATCACAGTGTAAAGACATTGCTCAAGATAGTACTTTACATTATAGTTGACTATAATTACCGATAGCTTGATACTTTCCACGGCTTTAGTGAGATTTTTTACTTGTTTCATAAAAAAAGACAAAGCTAAAATCCATCAACTCTGTCTCTTTCCCTTGTGACTCATGCAGGATTCAAACCTGCAACCTCTTGATCCGTAGTCAAGTGCTCTATTCAGTTGAGCTAATGAGCCATGCTTTCTTCTTTTAAGCGGTTGCAAAGGTAATTAAATTTTGAAACTTGCAAGCTATAGTAACTGATTTATTTGTTGAATTTGTTTTTTTTAACATTTAAGCCATAAAACAAGGATGCATTAAAAGGAAGTAAACTGGGGGCGAAGAATAAATAACGTAAGCTTAATTAGGGAGGGCATTGTTCAACCATAATGTGGCACTTTTTCAACCCGTTGAGATACACCTTTGACCAGACGACACCTCGAAGCCGAGCAACCGAAGCCTCGCGGTCAAACCAACAGAGCCTCTAACTTATCGCGATGATTTACTCAAATGATCGCGATGATTTGCCCAAATGATCACGATGATTTAATCAAATGATCGCGATCATTCGTAGGCTCCGAGCGGAAGACGGTGAGGCTAAGATAGGGAAACATGGATTTAGTGATAGTTACAAAAAGTATTTCATCAAGCTGTATGTTGACTCAGCCTTTTTCATCAAGCTCACGTTAAATACAGAGGTGTGTTGGAAATTTCTTTGCGTTTTATCTTATTTTGTACTAATTTTGTGGCAAAATGAAGGTCGGCATGATGTCCGCTTTCGTCAATGGAAATTATAGGCTATAGATTTCATAGGATGAAGAAAGATATATTATCGCGTCTTTCTGTATTTTTGATAATATCTGTTGTGCTCTTCAGTGGGGCAAAGGCACAGGTGGGAGAGCACAGGAGTGATTTGGCGCTGGGCTTGAATGGAGGTCTTACGCTGAGTAATGTTGGTTTCCTGCCGAAAGTTCCGCAGACAATGGAAATGGGATATACCTTTGGTATGACCATGCGCTATACGTGCGAGAAATACTTTACTTCGATATGTGCTCTGCAGGGAGAGATTAATTTTGCCTCTATTGGTTGGAAACAGGATATAAAGACATTACAAGATGAGCCTGTGATAAACCCAGAGACAGGCAATGCCGAAGAGTTCGACCGCTCGATGTATTACATACAGGTGCCTATGTTTGCACGTATGGGATGGGGGCGTGAAAGAAAAGGTGGTCAGTTCTATTTCATGGCAGGACCACAATTCGGTTTTTATCTCTCTGACAAGATAAACAAGAATTACGATGAGCCGAATATATACGACCGTACATCTCAAGTGATAGAACAGGAGACAAAGTCGGTCGAGAATAAGTTTGATTATGGAATCACCGCTGCTTTGGGGTTTGAATACTCTCATCCGAAGATTCCACATCTCGCTATTGATGTGCGATATTATTATGGATTAGGGGATTTCTACGAAAATTCCAAGCGTGACTATTTTGGACGTTCCAACTTCGGCAACATTGTTGTAAAGGTTCATTGCCTGTTTGATATACTGAAAACGAAAAACTCAAATATAAAATAAATAAATTATGACAGAAATTGTAAATGCAGTTCAGCAGAAACTGAACGACAAAGCGTGGGCGCGTTGGACAGTCCTTGTTCTCATTGCTTCAATGATGTTCTTTGCCTACATGTTTGTAGATGTTATGTCTCCTATTCAGGCTCTTATTGAAAAGGAGAGAGGATGGAATCCGGATGTTTTCGGCACTTATGCAGCTGGAGAGTACATTCTCAATGTATGCGGTTTCCTTATTATTGCAGGATTTATCCTTGACAAGATGGGTGTCAGATTTACAGGCACTTTGTCTGCGTCTTTAATGGTACTTGGAGCAACAATTAAGTATATTGGCATCACAGATTGGTTCCAGACAACGGAATTTGCCACATGGTTGGGCACATGGTGGGTAAGCATGCCTGCAAGTGCAAAATTGGCCGCATTTGGATTTATGATTTTTGGTTGTGGATGCGAAATGGCTGGAACTACGGTTTCAAAAGCAATTGCAAAATGGTTTGACGGAAAGGAAATGGCTCTTGCTATGGGTATTGAAATGGCACTTGCTCGCGTGGGTGTGTTCACCGTGTTCTCAATATCACCGATTATTGCAGCAAAGTTTGGTACTGTTGTAGCTCCGTTAGGTTTCTGTACAGTGCTTCTGCTCATTGGTCTCATCACATTTATTGTCTTTACGTTTATGGATAGGAAATTTGATGCGCAGCTTGGAGCCAATGTTTCTGGAGCATCTGCTGATGATGAGGAATTTAGAATGAGCGATGTTACAAGTATTCTTTCGAATAAAGCATTTTGGATTGTTGCACTTCTGTGTGTGCTTTATTATAGTGCCATCTTCCCATTCCAGCGTTACGGCGCCAACATGCTTCAATGCAATCTTAATGGTATCAGTCCTGAGTCGGCTGCTAACATTTTCCGCTGGTTCCCAATTGGTGCAGCTGTAATCACTCCATTCCTTGGAACATTCCTTGACCATAAGGGAAAGGGTGCGTCAATGTTGATGTGGGGCGCATTGCTGTTGATTTGCTGTCATCTTATTTTTGCCTTTGCTTTGCCTATAACAAAGAGTGCAATTTTGGCTTATTCCACCATCGTTCTTCTGGGCATTTCATTTGCACTCGTTCCTGCAGCTCTTTGGCCAAGTGTGCCGAAGATTATCAGTAAAAAGGTGCTCGGTAGTGCATACTGTCTTATCTTCTGGGTGCAGAACTTCGGTCTTTGTTTTGTCCCGATGCTTATAGGCTCGCTTCTAACGAGTACGAACAGCGACAATCCTGCTGTTATCGCAGCAAAGGCAGCCAATGCAGAATTCATACCTTACGATTACACTGTTCCATTGATTGTATTCGCAAGTTTCGGAGTGCTTGCACTACTATTTGCAGTATATCTCAAAGCTGTTGACAAGAAAAACGGATATGGATTAGAGTTGCCTAATATCAAAAAAGAAGAAACGTCTGTCAGCACTGACTGAAGATATGAATAATCATCGTAACTGACACAATAAAAAAATATAATTCTTATGTTTGAAAATCAACCCAAAGGTCTATTTGCTTTAGCATTAGCCAACACTGGCGAGCGTTTTGGATATTACACCATGCTCGCAGTCTTCGTGTTATTTCTTCAGGCAAACTTCAATCTTTCGCCTGGAGCATCAATGAGTATCTTCTCTACGTTCCTCATGTTTGTCTATTTCCTTCCATTGTTCGGAGGCATGCTGGCCGACAAGATTGGCTTTGGCAAATGTGTCACCATCGGTATCTTTATTATGCTCGTTGGCTATCTGCTATTTGCCATACCAGCAGGAGCAGGCAGTACGGCATACACGTTCATGATTGTTGCCCTCGTGCTGATAAGTATAGGTACAGCACTTTTTAAGGGAAATCTTCAAGTGATGGTAGGTAACCTTTACGACAATCCTAAATATGCTGACAAGCGTGACTCTGCTTTCTCTATCTTTTATATGGCTATAAACATTGGCGCAATGTTCGCTCCTACAGCTGCAATCAAGATGATGGACTATGCACAGAACTCGCTTGGTTATTCTGAGGCTGATTCTTACCACTTTGCTTTCGGCGTAGCTTGTGTATCACTTCTCGTTTCGATAGCTATCTATTATGCATGCCGTTCTTGGTTTAAGGTGGCAGAAAAAGGCAGTGTTGTAGCTAAGGGGGAAGCTAAAGTAGCTGTAGAAGAACTATCAAAAGAAGAGACAAAACAGCGTATTGTAGCATTGTGTCTCGTATTTGCAGTCGTAATATTCTTTTGGATGGCATTCCATCAGAACGGTGCTACACTGACTCAATTTGCCAAGGACTATACCGCACAGTCATCAACAGGTCTGCAAAGCATGGTCTTCGATGTCTGGAATCTCGTTGCAGTGGTGTTTATTGTTTATGCCCTTTTCTCTCTCTTCCAAAGTAAGACACCAAAGGGAAAACTCATATCGGGTGCAATAATCATTCTTGCCGGTGCCTATCTGGCTTATCAGTATGGTGTATTACCTGAAACAACAAAGATTGAAGCTCCTATCTTCCAACAGTTCAATCCATTCTATGTTGTGGCTTTGACTCCAGTTTCGCTTGCTATTTTCTCTGCATTGGCAAAGAAGGGGAAAGAGCCAGTGGCTCCTATGAAGATAGCTCTTGGTATGCTTGTAGCCGCATTGGCGTATCTTATCATGACAAGTTGCTCGTTCTCCCTCCTCTCACCAACCGAACAGGTTGCAGCTGGATGCGTTGACAGAGTATCGCCTTATTGGTTGATTTCAACTTATCTCGTACTGACATTTGCAGAACTTTTGCTCTCTCCAATGGGTATAAGTTTCGTAAGCAAGGTAGCACCTCCGAAATATAAGGGAATGATGATGGGCGGATGGTTTGTTGCCACTGCACTTGGAAATCAGTTGGTATTTATCCCAGGACTTATCTGGGATGGTACACCACAGTTGGCATATGTATGGATTCTCCTCATGGTATTATGCCTTTTGAGCTTTATCTTTATTATGTCGCAGATGAAGAAATTAAAGAAGGTTGCATAATTTTCAATAATTACAAATCAACTTATTAGAAAGATATGGAAAAATTTAGAATAGGTAGTGACCTGCTCGGTGAGAAACAAGTGCCGGCAGATGCCCTCTACGATGTACAGACAGTCCGCTGTCTTGAAAACTTCAAAATCAGTCATTTCCACCTCAACGAATATCCTAACTATCTCAAGGGCCTTGCCCTTACGAAGATGGGAGCAGCTGAGGCGAATCATGAGCTTGGCCTTATCACCGATGAGGTATATAAGGGTATTATGGCGGCCTGTCAGGAGATTCTTGAAGGCAAGTTGGCTGAGAGTTTCCCTATTGATATGATTCAAGGCGGTGCAGGTACAAGTACTAATATGAATGCCAACGAGGTCATCGCCAACCGTGCTTTGCAGATTATGGGGTATGAACTTGGTGACTTCAAACATTGCTGGCCTAATGATGATGTGAACTGTTCACAATCTACAAACGATGCTTATCCTTGTGCAGCACATCTTGGTCTGTATTTCACACATCTTGAAGTCATAGAGCACTTGAAGCAACTCATCGCAAGCTTCCGTAAGAAGAGCAACGAGTTTGCACATATCCTAAAGATGGGACGCACTCAATTAGAGGATGCTGTGCCTATGACACTCGGACAGACATTCGGTGGTTTTGCTTCAATACTTGAAGAGGAAATACCTCATCTCAATCATGCCGCAGAAGACCTTTTGACCGTAAATATGGGTGCTACGGCTATCGGTACAGGCATCTGTTCCGAACCAGGATATAGTGAGAAGTGTGTTGCTGCCCTATCGAAGTTCACTGGCTGGCAGATAAAACTGGCACAAGACCTAGTCGGTGCCACATCAGACACTTCATGCCTCGTGGGATATTCTGCAGCATTGAAGCGTCTTGCTGTTAAGGCATCAAAGATTTCTAACGACTTGCGTTTGTTGGCTTCCGGTCCTCGTTGTGGTCTGTTTGAAATCAATCTACCTGAGAAACAACCTGGTTCGAGCATCATGCCGGGTAAGGTTAACCCTGTCATTCCAGAAGTGATGACACAGGTGTGCTATAAGGTTATGGGTAATGATGTGTGCGTGACAATGAGTGGTGAGGCAGCACAGATGGAGTTGAATGCTATGGAGCCAGTAATGATACAATGTTGTTTTGAAAGTGCAGAACTCATGATGAATGGGTTTGACACGTTGCGTATCAATTGTATCGATGGTATTACGGCTAATGAGGAGCGTTGTCGCGACTACATACGCAACTCTATCGGCATCGTTACTGCCCTCAATCCTATTATCGGATATAAACACTCTACAAAAATAGCAAAGAAGGCAAAGGAGACTGGTCGTGGAGTCTATGACCTTGTACTTGAAGAGGGCATCTTGACGAAGGAAGAACTTGACACCATCCTTGCACCTGAAAATATGATTAAACCAGTTAAACTAAACATCAAACCAAGGAAATAAACCCATCATTGATGTTGTTGATGCATAAAAGAGTCCTTTTTGGCAAGTAGTCAAAAGGGACTCTTTCTTTTGTTTATCTATATTGATTTTCTTACATTTGCAACAGCATCCATTATGAGTATCTGTATTTTCAATCCATGGCACGATATGGCGCTGGCATACGGGCAGCAACCATTTACACCTTCCTCTTTTGTCTTTGACTTCCAGAGGCATATGGCAGATATAGCCGAAGTGTGGAATGACAGTGCAGAAACTGACAGGATTGAGCCATGGGGATGGGATTATTTTACAAAACAAAGGCTCATCAAACAGGGGTATGATGCCTCACTTATGCCTACTGATGAAGATATTGAGACATTGCGACAGCTCTCTCACCGTAGCACTTTTATGCCCTTACTGCATGCTTTAAGGAATATTGAGGGAACGACAGGCGAGAGCCGTTGTCTGGATGATGAACGTGAATGTACGCTTTCAGCACTTCGTGGCATGATGATGAAAGCACCATGGAGTTCCTCCGGTCGTGGAGTAAGGTTGGTAAATAGTGAGAATGACATAAATTGGGCACGGAACATCATTCGCCAGCAGGGGGCGTTGATGGCAGAGCCTTATTATAATAAGGTAAAGGATTTTGCCTTGGAGTTCCATTGGAACGGCAGAAAGACTGAATACATTGGGTCGTCATTATTCACAAATTCAGGGTACGCATACACTGGAAATGTTGTGGCATCAGAAGAAAAGAAACGATCTATGTTAGGCAAATATGTATCTTTGCAGACAATAGATGCCATTTGCGACAAGATAAAGATGTGGTGTGACGCAACATTTTTGCCCCTCCACATACCGACACCTTTCGGTGTGGATATGATGCTCATCGTAGAGGGAGAGAGGATGCTGATACACCCATGTGTCGAGGTAAACCTGCGGCGCACCATGGGATATGTTGCATTACTTCTTTATAAGAAGATTATAAGTGGAGAATACAATAACAACAATCATTTTTTATTAACAAATGAAACTAACGAAAATTCTGTTTATCACTTTCGCGTTAGTGCCAATGGCGGTAAGTGGTCAGTATCAGAGCAAGGTATGGAATCCGGACAATGGTGACGGCACTTACACCAATCCTGTATTGAATGCTGACTACAGCGACCCTGACGTGTGTGCCGTGGGTGATGATTTCTATCTTACTGCCAGCAGTTTCAACTGCATCCCGGGGCTGCCTCTTCTTTATTCAAAAGACCTTGTGAACTGGCGCATAATCAATCATGCCCTCCAGGAACAGATTCCGACAGCATTCTATAATCGCCCTCAGCATGGTAAGGGTGTATGGGCTCCCTCTATACGCTATCATGACGGAGAGTTTTATATCTATTGGGGTGATCCTGACCATGGAGTTATGATGGTCAAGACTTCCGACCCATACGGAGAATGGGAAGCCCCCGTATGTGTAATAAAAGGTAAGGGACTCATTGACACCTGCCCACTCTGGGATGATGACGGCCGTTGCTATCTCGTCAACGCTTATGCGGCTTCGCGCATGCACATAAATTCCGTCTTGATGGTGCGTGAACTGTCTGCAGACGGTACAAAGGCGATAGGCAACCCTACGATTGTGTTTGACGGCAATATAAATGGAAACTTTACGTCTGAAGGTCCGAAATTCTACAAGAAAGATGGTTTCTATTATATTATGTGGCCTGCAGGTGGTGTAGAAGCAGGATGGCAGATGTGCGCACGCTCAAAGTCGCCTTTCGGTCCCTACGAATACCGCCGTGTACTGGATAAAGGCAAGAGCAGTGTTAATGGTCCTCATCAGGGCGGATGGGTGCATACTGCTATGGGTGAAGATTGGTTCCTGCATTTCCAAGATAAGGGATGTTATGGTCGCGTGGTACACCTGCAACCGTTAGCGTGGAAAGACGGATGGCCGGTTATCGGCATTGATAAAGATGGTGATGGAGTGGGGGAGCCTGTTGCAAAATTTACAAAACCAAAAACTCAGGCGCATATTGCCAATGAGAACCCTCTTGAATCTGACGAGTTTTCCTCGCCTCATCTCGGTCTGCAATGGCAGTGGCACGCCAATTATCAGGAATGGTATGGCATGCCTACGGCTGAGGGATTCTTCCGACTGTTTACGAATAAACTTTCTGAGAAAGACAACCTGTTTGCGGCACCAAATCTGCTACTTCAGAAGACTCCTGCTGACGTATTTACAGCCACGGCAAAGGTACGCTTTGCAGCCAAGGCAGAAGGGCAGTGGGGTGGTCTGCTGATGATGGGACGCGACTATTCCGCACTCATAGTCCGTCGTGTGGAGGATAGGTTCGCCCTGCAACAGGTGACGTGCAAGAATGCCGACAAGGAAGGAACGGAAATCATTGAGACTATAAAAACCTTGAAACCTACATCGCGTGATGAAGTTACGTATAAACCAGCTCTATATATGGATATTTATTTGCGTCTGCATGTTGACAAGGGTGGCAAAACGACATTCTCCTACAGCCTTGATGACAAACATTACAAGAAGTGCGGAAAGCCATTCCAGATGCGTGAAGGAGTGTGGATAGGAGGCAAAATCGGCTTCTGCGCCGAGGAGCCGGCAAAAGATGCAAACGATAAAATTACCGACAAGGGATTTCTTGATATCGACTGGTTCCGCATCGGGCAGTAAAATAGCGATAAAAACCTTTTGCGGAGTGCAAAAAATAATGTAAATTTGTAGCCGATTTTGAGCAATTTGGAACAAATAAAAACAAAAATAAAAATTAATTATGGCAGCATTAGGAAAAATTAGGAAACATGGAGCATTGCTCGTTATCGTTATCGGTCTTGCTCTGTTTTCATTCGTTGCAGAAGAGGCTTTCCGTTCTTGTGAGTCAACAAAGAATCAGACACGTCAGCAAGTAGCAGAGGTCAATGGCAACAAACTTTCTGTACAGGATTATCAGTCAATGATTGATGAGTACACTGAAGTCTTGAAGATGACTCAGGGGCGTGAAAACCTGACGGATGATGAACTCACTCAGGTGAAGGATCAGGTATGGCAAACCTATGTACAGAATCAGCTTATCAGTGATGAAGCAGCAAAGCTTGGTCTTACAGTAACTGATGCAGAATTACAGAACATCATCAGTGAGGGTAATAACCAAATGCTTATGCAGACTCCATTCGTAAATCAGCAGACAGGTCGTTTTGACTATGCAGCATTACAGAAGTTCCTCTCTGAATACAAGAAGATGGACCGCACTGTTAATCCGCAGATGACTGAGCAGTATGATATGATTTACAAATACTGGAACTTTATCGAGAAGACTCTTCGCTCACAGTTGCTTACTTCAAAATATCAGAGTCTGTTGGCACACTGCTTCCTCTCAAACCCTGTTTCAGAGAAGGCTGACTTCAATAACACTAATGAGGAAAGCAAGATTCAGCTTGCAGCATTCCCTTACACATCCATTGCAGACAATGATGTAAAGGTGACAGATGCCGACATCAAGAAGAAATATGACGAGATGAAAGAGATGTTCCTCCAGATGGTTGAGACCCGTGATATCAAGTATGTATCATTCAAGGTTCAGGCTTCTCCTGCTGACCGCAAGGCAGCAAAGGTTGAGGTGGATTCAATGGCGAAGTTCATCCTTGGTGGTGGCGATGCTGCTGAAGGTGTGCGCAAGGCAAACTCCACGATTGCTTATCTTGGCGTTCCTGTAAGTGAAAAGGCATTCCCGTCAGATATTATCGAAAAGATTAAGGCTGGCGAAGGCGAAGTGCCATTTGATAATGCAAATGACAATACTTTGAACTTCATCAAGGTTTATTCACAGATGCAGATGCCTGACTCTATCAAGTTCCGCGCTATTCAGGTTGCCGGAGCCACTATTGACGAGGCAAGAACAAGGGCAGACTCTATCACAACAGCCCTTAACGGTGGGGCAAACTTTGAAGAACTGGCAAAGAAATATAGTCAGACTGGTGCAGAACAATGGCTCACAACTGCCATGTACGAGAATGCCCCGTCTGTTGACAAGGATACAAAGACTTACCTTCTAGCCCTTAACAATATGGGAGTAAATGAAGTTAAGAATGTTGCAATTGCAGGCGGAAACATTATTCTTCAGGTGTTGGAACACAAGAACATCATCACGAAATATGATGTAGCCGTTATAAAGCGCAACTATGACTTCTCAAAGGAAACATATACTGCTGCTTTCAACAAGTTCTCACAGATGGTCAGCTCAAGCAAGACTCTTGAAGACTTGAAGAAGAATGCACAGAAGTTCGGTTATAGGATGGAAGATCAAGAGAACCTCTCTACAGCAAGCCATATCGTTGCCAACCTAAAGGGCACTCGCGAGGCTTTGAAGTGGGTGTTTGAAGCAAGTGTAGGCGACCTTTCTCCTCTCTATGAATGTGGTAACAATGATAGTTATCTCGTATGTGTCCTGAACAAGATACACAAAGAGGGCTACCGCGATTTCGAGGATGTCAAGGAGCAGCTTCGCATACTGGCTATCAACGATAAGAAAGCCGAAATGCTGAAGGAAAAGGCAAAGAATGTGAAAGATATTGCTTCAGCAAAGAAGGTCGGTGCACAGATTAGCGATATTGAGCAGGTAACATTCAATGCTCCTGCATTCGTGGCTTCTACAGGTGGCGCAGAGCCTGCACTCTCTGGTGCTGTTGCAGGAACTGCCAAGGGCAAGTTCTCTTCTCATGCTGTTAAGGGTAACAGCGGAATCTATTTCTTCCAGGTAGTGGACAAGAAGAAGAACGCGGCAAAGTTCGATTCAAAGCAGGAGAGTATGTCTGTTAAGCAAAAAGCCATGCAGGCTGCAGGGCAGTATATGAATGAGCTTTACCGTAATGCAAAGATTAAAGATAATCGTTATTTGTTCTTCTAACAGATAAAAATGATAAGTAAAAAGCCGTGTACTATCCGTACATGGCTTTTTTATTTACACTATCTTTTTGCTTTGTCATCATTTTGTAGTACTTTTGCATTCGCAATTAGGCTAAGGTCGGTTAATATGCTTTGCGTTTTTCCATCTCCTGTAAAGCAGATTTGATGCGAGCGTTGGTTCTGTAGCTCAACTGGATAGAGCAACTGCCTTCTAAGCAGTAGGTTTCGGGTTCGAGTCCCGACAGAATCACAACAGATGCCGACGGAATCACAACTTACACAAATGGTATTCTGACAAAAATTTCTCGATTTACCATGACCAACTATAATGCAGTCGGAGATGTTCAAAGAGACGATATAGGACGAGCATCAAGAACCGTGAAAGGTATTGGTCCAATTGAGCCAGAAGAAGGTGGAAGATACTTCTGGGATGACATATTCTGGGACGAGAGAGATGTTATTAGAAAAACAAGACTTACAAATGTGAAATTTATTTTCACTGATGGAACCACAAAATCGTTTAGTGGTTATGCAAATATTAACAAGCATATGACTTCTGACGCTTGGGATGATTAAAATCCCCAAAGACATGATACTAATGACAATTATAATAAATATGTAATTATGAGAAAGACATTTCACTATCTTACAATTAGCCTTGTTGCTGTTCTGCTTGTAAGCTGCCAATCTAAAGAAGAGAAAGCAGCCGAGTACATTAAAAATGAGCTTTCAAAAACATTGTATGACTTTGAAAGTTATCAACCTATTGAAACGACTGTCACAGAAGCAAAGATGACAATGTATAATGACTCCGCTTGTTGGAAAAAGGCTGCTGCTTTAGCTTATGGAATGAAAAAAGCTACAGAGTATCTTGAAGAAACCAAAAGTGCAAAGGAACATATGGATATATGGGGACGCCCTTCGTATTATTCTTCATCGTATTCTGATAATCAGTACTTTAAATACATGGAAGAATACAAGGATAATTTAGAAAAAGCCAAGAATGCTTATGACATTTGCAAAAGTATTGAAGCCGAATTAAAGAAACAAATTGCAAAGCTTGATACGGCAAAAGTAATCGGTTGGGAAGCAAAACACAGATTTAGATGTAAAACAAAAGGTGGCAATTCTACGATTGGAGATTATCGATATGTAATAGATAAGGATTTCAAGAACACAATACTACAGGAAGATATGGATGATGACGATGAATCTTCTATCCGTGATGTTCTTAAATCTGTTGCTAATGGAGAGTTTGATGATTAGTGAATCATTTTTATGCTCCGATAACACGGCTCAGTGATACATAATTTAAGTTACATAAATAAAATCAATTGTATTTATTCTTATGAAAAAATTATTATTAATTGTAGTATTGTCTATCATTGGATTGACAACGACATTCGCACAAGAAGCAGAAAAAAAATCTGCGAGCAAGACTGTTGAGTTTTTGTCAAAAGACGGATCTTTCTTCAAAAAGGAGTTTTACGACTTACCTGCTGTTGGAAGTTCTTACAACAAGTTTGACTGCCAAGTTCTCATTATCACAGATTTGAAGTCTAATGAAAAGCGTGGATGTCTTCGCCTAACGGCATACTATTTTTCTTCTGTTTCAAAAGATTCATATATAGGAACATTAGACCCAGATGAATTGGACGCTTGTATTATGTGTTTTGAGAAGATTGTTTCTGAAATCACGGCTTCGCCAGCTTCTATCTATACAGAAGTTGAATATAAAACAAGAGATGGTGTCCGGTTGGGTACATATTGGAACGACAAAAAATCTGAGTGGAAGACATATGTGCAGACAAAGTCTTACAGTTCGCGCTCTATGTCTTTTGTATCTAATGACAACGTAGCATCATTAATCAGCAATCTAAAACAAGCAAAACAAATGATTGCAGAAAAAACAGCGAAATAATTACATATTTACAGCTATTAGTTAATATAACCGACTGATATTAAGCACAAAGCCTAATGTCAGTCGGTTTTCTTCATCTGCAAAAGTGGCGCACAACCTCATGTTCTGGCTCTGCCTGTTTGAGTTGGTTGGCATCGTAGTAATAGTCATGATTGTCACTCTTGACATTGCTTCGCCAAAGGTGCGTTGGTGCGATCCTCTGGGTGATGGCGCTGTATGAGTTTATCATGCAGAAGTAGCGGTCGTTGCCGGTCGCTTGCTGTATGCGGTTGATGTACTCATGGATGTCAGGGTTGGACTTGTCGAGTTCGTCAAACATGCTTGCACACTGCTGACCATTGTCTGCTTGTATGAAAGCGTTTCGAACTCCTTTGACAAGGTCTCGCTCTACCTACCACAATGGTTTTGAATTATTGCCATCCGATAAAACTTTTTTGATTCCATAAAATTAGGACTGATACTCGCATGAAGTATCAGTCCTTTTGATTATCTTCGTTTTTGCACTAAAACAATATAATCATAGGCAATGAGAGAGTAATTTTATCAAACGGCAATAATTAGTTTACATAAATTAGATTCACTCCCAGTTCTGTGGAAATCAATGCGAGAGTCTGTAATGTGAAGTTATGCCTTCCTGTCAGCCATTTTGAAATCTCCGACTCACGCTTACCAAGCTGACGTGCAAAATCCTTTTGCGACATGCCTTTCTCCTGCAGTGTCGCATAGATCTTTTCAGCGATGCCATAAGACAATTCGCTTTCAAGTTTCTGCTCAGGAGGAATGTTGTTGTAGCATTCCTCGAAAAGTTTGCTGTGTATCTTCATATTTCAAAAATTAAATCTTCGATACCAATAATCTTATTGTCTTCAATAGTAATGTCACCATTAGCCTGTGACTCTTTCAGCAACTTATCAAATGCTTGCAAATCCATGACATATCCATTAAGTTCTGGATTTTCCTGATAAGTTTTTGAGTCTTTGACACCTCCGTTACCTGCTATAAGAATTTTGTCAGATATACGTAGGCAATAGAGGCGCAATTTCCTTGAGTCGATAGACAATGCACAAAGATTGTCATTCATCTTGCCTTCGAGTCTAAATCTACGTTCAAATGCTCCGAAGTCAATAATCGTTCCAAGAGCAACAAGTATTTTGTTGAAATCCTGGTTATAAGTTGCATTATCCTTAAACTTAGTCAGGAATTTCTCGTATTCAGTCAGTTCGTTTCCGTCAAAACTCAGTGAATACAAGGTTGCCCCATTACCTTCTGCAACAATTCTCAAATCGACTTTTTTCATATTTCGTATTTTATGCTACAAATGTACTATAATTTCTTGACAAAATACACTTTTAAGTGAATTATTTATGAAATAATAACTGTTTTTTAACAATTATATCCTTGATTTTGGTGTTTTATTACGTATTAACTTGTCATTATCTAGGCAAATTACAACTATAATGCTCTTATTTTGCCACAAATACACAAGGTGGCAAATAAGGGCATTATAGTGTATTTTGATACAATTTTGGTTTATCTATAGGTTTACCAAAATTTAAGAAATTTACACAAACATAATTCCAATAATTAGACCTAGATTCAAAATCGAAGTTTTTAACAAAATGTTAGACAAGTATTCTTTTTGTGAAAAGTTTATTCCAATCAAGTAGGAGATCTATTTCCACCAATTGATGGAGGATTTTCATCAGTGGGAGTTTGGATAACCATCGAAGGGGGCTTGCATACCCATCGAAGGGGGCTTGCATACCCATCGAAGGGGTCTCGTATAACCATCGAAGGGATGCCATAGAGGGCATCAGGAGAGCCCTTCGACAACATCACAACACCCCCACGACGGCATCGGAGAATCCCCTCGATTGGAACAGATG
>JAGHTU010000015.1 GCA_018065185.1 Candidatus Equicola faecalis
CCAACACCTTAAATGTTCGAAGTCTAACATCTTAGATGTTCGATGCCTAACACCTTAGATGTTCGATAGCTCCCCTGCGCTTGAGGTTTAGGTTGCTCCCAAAAGACACCTAACTCAATATGGGAATAAACCGAGCACTCGCCATATATAGAACTCCGAGCGATGGAAATCCGGTTCCCGCTCCTCGCAAAGCCGATTCCTCTGTTTCTTATTGAGTGGTTTCTGTTTTTTCGCTTTCTGTTTTTTCTGTTTTCACGCTTTTATTAATTATCAATTGCTAAAAGTCAATTATCCATTATCAATTATCAATTATCCATTATCAATTATCAATTATCAATTCTCAATTCGTTAGGGGGCTACTTCTCCCTCGCGCGCGCGTACCTTATTAATAGGGGTGGGGATTTGATAATTTCAAATTAATATTTACTTTTGCCGATAATAATTGATGAAGTTAAGACTACGGCGTGAACTTCTTACAACAGGACATACAGTATCTTCCGGGGGTGGGACCGCAACGAAAGCGGTTGCTGAACAGCGAATTGGGTATCCATACCAATGAAGACCTGCTCACGAATTTTCCATATAAGCATGTGGATAGGACGCATGTCTATGTCATTCGCGACCTGACAGCAGAGATGCCGTATGTACAGGTGAAAGGCAGAATCCTCTCGTTTGAAACCTTTGAGATGGGACCACGCAAGCAACGACTAGTGGCACATTTCACCGATGGAAGTGGACTGATGGACCTGGTATGGTTTCAAGGCGTGAAATATGTAAAAAGGCAGTATGACGTGGGCGTGGAATATATCGTATTCGGTAAGCCTATGGTCTATCAGGGTCGTATCAATATCTCGCATCCCGAAATAGAAAAGGCGACAGATGTGAGTATGGATAATCTCAACATGCAGCCTGCCTACCGCACGACTGAGAAGATGAAAAACTCCTCTCTCACGTCCCGTCAGATGGGGAAAATCATACAGACACTACTCTCGCTGACACCTAACGTTCCCGAGACTTTACCCGATTTTATTACTCGTCGTCTGCATCTCATAGACCGCACTACGGCTCTGCACCAGATACATTTTCCACAGACACCGCAACAGTTAGCGGCAGCACAACTGCGGTTGAAGTTTGAGGAATTGTTTTATGTGCAGCTCAACATTCTGCGCTACGCGAGCGACCAACGGCGGAAATACCGTGGGTATATCTTCAAGCGTGTAGGCGATATCTTCAACACCTTCTATAATGAGCATCTGCCTTTTGAACTGACAGGGGCACAGAAGCGCGTCATCCGTGAGATACGCAACGACTGCGCCACAGGTCGCCAGATGAACCGCCTGTTGCAGGGCGATGTGGGGAGTGGGAAGACACTTGTTGCACTCATGACGATGCTCATCAGCCTCGACAATGGTTATCAGGCATGTATGATGGCACCGACAGAGATTCTTGCCACACAACATCTGCAGACCCTGCGCTCGCTATTAGGCGATATGCCCGTGCGCATAGAACTGCTGACAAGCACAATCAAGGGGAAAAAGCGTGAGGAAGTGCTACAAGGTCTTTTGGACGGAAGTGTTGACATCCTGGTGGGCACGCACGCCGTGATAGAAGAGGCGGTACAGTTCCGTAACCTCGGTTTTGCGGTCATCGACGAGCAACACCGCTTTGGGGTGGCACAACGAGCTAAACTGTGGAGCAAAAACCAGAATCCGCCACATGTGCTGGTGATGACAGCCACTCCTATACCGCGCACATTGGCGATGACGCTATATGGCGACCTTGATGTGAGCATCATCGATGAGCTTCCACCGGGGCGCAAACCGATACAGACCATACATAAGTCGCAACAGCAGGAGACGAGCCTATACAACGGCATCCGTCAGCAGATCAGGGAAGGACGGCAGGTGTATGTGGTCTATCCGCTGATACAGGAAAGTGAGAAAATGGATCTGCAGAATCTGGAAGACGGATATAACCGCCTGTGCGAGGTGTTCCCAGAATACAGCATAAGCAAGGTGCATGGCAAGATGAAGACGGCAGAAAAAGATGCCGAAATGCAACGCTTCGTAAGTGGTGAGACACAGATACTGGTGGCAACGACCGTGATAGAGGTGGGCGTGAATGTGCCTAACGCTTCAGTGATGGTGATACAGAATGCCGAGCGTTTCGGACTGTCGCAACTGCACCAGTTGCGCGGACGGGTGGGACGTGGTGCCGACCAGAGCTATTGCATCCTTGTGACGAAAGATACAGGAAAAAGCGATGCTCCGAACCAGCAGTCGGATGTGATGAAGCGCATAAATATTATGTGTGACACCAACGATGGTTTCAGGATTGCCGAGGCCGACCTTAAGTTGCGCGGACCGGGTGACCTTGAGGGTACACAGCAGAGCGGTATAGCCTTCGACCTGAAAATTGCCAACATCGCCCAGGACGGGCAGATAGTGCAGATGGCGCGCACCGAGGCACAGGCGATTATCGACAATGACCCAGAGTGCGCACGCCCTGAATATGCCATTATGTGGCGACGGCTTCGAGAACTGAGGAAGGACAACATTAACTGGGGAGCGATATCGTGATAATTGCCCCCTTCGGTATCTCCCTGCAAGGAGACTCCACATCCCGAAAGGAATGGGCAGGGAGAAGGTCTTGATAAGAGATAATTAAAACTTAATAAAAATGAAAAAACTACTCATTATGGCTCTTGTAATGTTTCATACATTATCATTGATGGCACAGGGCAAACCGATTACAATTTCTCTTTCAGCAACAGGCAACGATACGGCATCGGTGCAGGTGTTTCTCCCCAATGCAAAGAAAGCAACGGGTCGTGCCGTGCTCATCTGTCCGGGTGGAGGATATGCCCATCTGGCTATGGCTCATGAGGGCGTGGACTGGGCACCGTTCTTCAACAAACTGGGCATTGCCGTGGCTGTCCTGAAATACCGTATGCCACATGGCGACCGCACACTCCCGATTGCTGATGCAGAAGATGGGATACGCCTTTTGCGTGAGCATGCTACGGAGTGGCACATAAACACGAATGATATCGGTATCATGGGGTCTTCTGCCGGTGGACATCTCGCTGCCACCATCGCCACACACTCTATGGGAGATGCGGCACCGAACTTCCAGATTCTCTTCTATCCTGTGATAACGATGGACAAAACATTCACCCATATGGGTTCGCGTACAAATCTGCTAGGTAAGGTCCCTTCAGAGGAGTTGGAGAAGGAGTTTAGTAACGAACAGCAAGTGACAGAAAAGACACCGCGCGCATTTATCGCCCTGAGCAGTGATGATAGGTCTGTCCCACCGGCAAATGGGGTAGAATATTATCTGTCATGCGTGAAACATAACGTGCCTGCTACGCTACACGTATTCCCAACAGGCGGTCATGGATGGGGTAGCCGTGCCTCTTTCCTGTACCATACGGAAATGGAACTCGAACTGCAATCGTGGCTAAGGAGTTTTTAACGGACTTATCTCTTTGAAAAAGCAAAATAAGCGGGCACTAGATGGGTGTCCGCTTATTTGCTTGCTGTTATCCTGTGGAGCAGTTCAGTGCGATTGATTGTTCTTTTGTGGCATATCTCGGTATTGTTGTAATAGGGGCGCATACTGCTCCTTGTGCTTCATCATATAGTCATAATTTCTATGACGGATGCTCTTCGTTTCCTCGCCTTTCTGTTTTATCAGTTCGGATGGTTTCTGTTTCATGACAGGCACAGCATTAAGATTCCAGTCAATGGTAACATCCCATTTTTCTTTACATTCTATCTCCTTGTTATAATAATATATGCGTTCAGCCTGTCGATCTTCCGAATAAAGACCTGTATCCCAAAGCCCATTACCATTGGCATCAGCAAAGGCTTTCAGGTAGTATATGCCAGGAGTGATGTAATAGATATCGGCGTGCCCATTTTCGGTTGTGACACTTCTGACGATATTATCTGCTTTGCCAATCAGTTCGATGATGATGTCTGCAGAATCTTCACTACTAATATTTATTAGTAAGGAGGAATAACTATCAGCACCACCTATTTCAATGCCCGTCTTATATGGTGCCGACACTCTGCCGTATATATCACGAAATGCCAATGTGTCTATCTCCAACGAATACTTCGTTCCCTCTCTCCATTCGGCTATCAGTTCGTATTGTCTCAAGCTTCCTTTTTTCTGTCGGAACTCAAATGGTGCTCTGTACCATGTGGAGTCCACTTCGGCATAGAGATGAATGGAGTCTACGGAGTACGCATCAAGTGGCACAGGCATCTCTATGGTGTAGATAGCATCCGGTGTGAGTTTTGTCTGCGCTTGGTACTTAGGTTCGAGTGGTTTCGGAGGCATGATGGAATCATAAGGTTCACCACGTTTCTTGCGTTTTTCTTGCAGTTTTTCCCATTGTTCATGTTCGGCATCAAGGAGTTTCTGTCGCCGTTCAAATGGCAGTTTTGGGATAAGTTCCAGAGTGTCGGTTTTCCCAACCAGCATGCCAAGGGTGTCCGTTTCAAGATACTGCAATTCGATGAGGAGCGAATCACGATTGATGAGTGCCGTGTCGCGCAACCAATAGGTGAGAGTATCCTTTCTTTCGGATACTTCACAAATAAGATTATCCGTAGCATCAAAGTTAAGTCCTTTTATTGTGGGCAATGTATCACTCCCATAACTGAAATATAGGGTGAAATGGTCTTCACTAGTGCGGTCTGTTTTTATCAAATGACGGTCGGTCTGTGCTTCTGTGAAAGCCAGAAGGGTGATATCATCAGGAATAAACCGTGTGTAAGGCACAATGTTTATGGATTCTATATGCAGTGAGTCTCGCCAAAGGGTGTCTTGTCTAGTGGCAGGAGTGGTAGAAGGGGAGAATGTGTGATGATCAAATGCCAGCATCTCGCCCTTTTGTGAGAATCTATAATCACCGTCAACATCCTGCAAGGCATAAGCCCGATATGTGCCATTGCCCACACCTTTTATCACGAAATGCCCGTTCCCGTCAGTGCGCGAGACCCTTTCCATTGGCTTGGTGGTAAATGCTGAGTCGGAAAGGTCGCTGTACAATCCCACGAGAATACCTTTTACGGGTTCGAAATTCATGGCGTCAACCACATATCCAGACACCTCGAAAGTATCTATCTTCTCCCCTGTAGAGAAACTATAGGTATAATTCCCCATTGGGTTGCCCTCATGGAAGTCAACTATTGCATCTGAAAAGTCGATGGTGTATGTAATGTCTTCTTTCAGTGTGTCTTTCAGTTCGATGACGATGTCTTTCCCTGAAGTCTTAATCTCGGGCATTTCATTTTGCGGTGGCGAAATCACCACTTTTTCTGTAGCATTTTCCACCGTGATATATTCATCGAAATGTATTGCCACATGCTTACTCTTCACATTTGTACTCTTGTCAGCAGGCGATGCCGAGAGCACCCGTGGCGGTGTCTCGTCATAGAGTCCTCCTTCAGGCGATCCCATGTTGGCACACCCATAAATGAGTGTGGTGAAAATCAGAAGCAGAAGACAAGTCTTTTTCATACTTTATAATAATTGTCAATGGTCAATAGAGAGGGCTGTTAATTATCAATTAAACCGTAGCATTTCCTCTATATTATCACGGGTGTTCGACAGGCGCGGAATCTTGTGCTGTCCACCGAGTTTGCCTTTACTTTTGAGCCAGTCATTGAAGAGGTTCGGGCGTGCCACGACTATCTCAAGTGGCTGCAACGTGATGTCCTTATAGCGTTTTGCTTCATAGTCGGAGTTGATTTCCTGCAATCTTTGGTCAAGAATATGAGCGAACTCACTGATGTCTTGTGGTGGCTTGTTGAACTCTATGAGCCACTGATGACGGCATTTAGCATTTTCGTTCATGAATACAGGTGCGGCAGTATATTCTGACACTTCTGCGCCTGTCTGCTTGCAGGCATATTCCAAACCTTTTTCTGCGTTGTCCTGTATGAGTTCTTCACCGAAAGCATTGATGAAATACTTTGTTCGACCTGAAATATGGAATTTATATGGGTTAATGGAAGTGAACATCACGGTATCGCCTATCATATAACGCCACAAACCACAACTTGTGGAGATAACCATAGCATAATTTTTGTTTGTCTCAACGCCCCAAACAGGTACGCATGTAGGGTTATCCTTACCTAATTCGTCCATCGGGATAAACTCATAGAAACAGTCATAGTCGAGCATCAGCAACATCGCTGTGTCCGAAGGGTCATCCTGCAGACCGAAAAATCCCTCACTGGCATTATATGTCTCCATATAGTGCATCTTTGGTGAGGTGATGAGTTTATGATACTGTTCGCGGTAAGGGGTAAACGCCACTCCTCCGTGGAAGAAACATTCCAAATTAGGCCACACCTCTTCAAGGTGTTTCTTCCCTGTGAGTTCCATGACGCGCGTCAGTACGCTGAGCATCCATGACGGTACGCCACTGATGTTCGTTACGTTCTGTGACAATGTCTCACGTGCAATACGGTTGCGCTTGATTTCAAAATCTCCTAGCAATGCCGTCTCTTTTTTAGGTACGCGCACAAGGTTTACAAGTGGGTTGATGTTCTCGATAAGTATGGAACTCAAATCGCCCACCAATGAATTTTTTAGGTTGTAGTTAGGCGAGTGACTTCCTCCGAGTATGAGACTCTTTCCGTCGAACAAACGGCTCTGTGGATTGTTCCGTAGGTACATCACCACGGCATCCGTTCCTCCGGCATAGTGAAGATGTTGCAGTCCGCGTGGACTTACGGGGATAAACTTGCTCTTGTCGTTTGTTGTACCTGAAGATTTTGCATACCACCTAACGCATCCTTTCCACAGCACATCTTTCTCTCCGTTGCGCATACGGTCAATGTCGTCCTTCATCTCTTCGTAGGTGTTGATTGGCACATTTCGCACAAAGTCCTCATAGGAATGTATGTTGCAGAAGTGGTGTCTTCGTCCGTATTCTGTATCCTGCGCCATAGACAAAAGTGTCCTGAGCACCTTTTTTTGCAGTTCTGCTCCATGTGTCTGATGCTTCTCCAAAGCCTTCATTCGCGGGAGAAATACCGTACGTGCTATTTTTGTAAGACTCATTTGCTTATCAGTTGTGGGTTATAAGTTATCAATTATCACTTGTCAGTACCGTATTATGAAATACAGAATCATCTTCCAACATCTTCAATGTTTCATGCGCCGCTTTTTGGTGACTTTCTTTCTTTGAGTAACCGCGACCTATTCCGCCACAAATACCGTTCAAGAGTACCTGATATTCAAAATATGGACTACATCCGTTTTCTGTACCTTCATCTATCAGTACAAATTCAAGTGTTACTTTTCTTTTCTGTGTCCATTCCAGAAGTTTGCTCTTGAAGTTTTCATCACTATTTACCAGTTTGTCAATATTTATCATTTCCGACAGGATGCGCTCCTTCATAAACCGTCTGCAGTATGCATAACCCCTGTCAAGATAGATTGCACCGACTAAGGCTTCAAACGCATTGCCACCGATGTAACTGTTATGAGTGTGGTTGTGTGCAGTGTTGCTCACCATTTTATCCAACCCGATTTTTGTTGCCAGCCGTCCAAGGTTCTTACGACTGACTATCATACTGCGTATGTTTGTCAGGAATCCTTCGCGTTTTTTCGGATAATTATGAAACACAATGTCTCCTACCACAGCATCAAGGATGGCATCGCCCAGAAACTCTAGCCGTTCATTATTGATGGGTCTGCCTTTCTCATTTTTCATTGCCATGCTACGGTGTAACAGAGCAGTCCTGTAATAGTTGATATGCTTCGGATAAAAACCTAACATCTCATATAGAGCCGAAAAAAGCTCCCTTTCTTTTCTGAAAGGAAGCCTAAGTCTGTCAATAAGATTACTCATATTTCCTAAATATGACACATGCGTTATGCCCTCCAAACCCAAACGTATTGCTCAAGGCAGCACGCACTTTGCGTTTTTGTGCCTTGTTGAATGTGAAATTCAGCCGGTAATCAATATTCTCATCTTCATCGCCTTCGGCGTGGTTGATTGTCGGTGGAATGATATCATTTTTTATTGCCAGGACAGAGAACATCGCCTCTATGGCACCGGCGCCACCGAGCAAATGCCCTGTCATAGACTTTGTAGAACTGATGTTCAAGCGGTATGCATCTTCTCCGAATACATCTTTTATCGCTTTAACTTCGGCAATATCACCCAGTCCCGTGCTCGTGCCATGCATGTTGATATAATCAATATCGGCAGTAGTGAGATTTGCATCTTTCAATGCCTCGCGCATAACGAGTTTTGCTCCTTCTCCATCAGGATGAGGGGCAGATATATGATATGCATCTGCGCTCATGCCTGCACCCACCATTTCGGCATATATCTTTGCTCCTCGCGCAAGCGCATGTTCTAATTCTTCCAATACGAGTACCGCACTGCCTTCGCCCAATACGAAACCATCGCGGCTTTTGGAAAATGGGCGGGAAGCACCTTGTGGATCATCATTTCTTGTGGATAGCGCGTGCATGGAATTGAACCCTCCCACACCACTCTCGCATACGGCACATTCGGCACCGCCACTGAGCATAATGTCTGCTTTCCCCAATCGGATTAGATTGAAAGCGTCGGATATAGCGTGTGAGGATGAGGCACATGCTGACGCTGTCGCGTAGTTAGGGCCACGGAAACCATATTTTATGCTTATGTCTCCGGCTGCCATACTGACAATCGTCTTTATGATGAAGAACGGACTGAAACGTGGACCGTTTTCCTTGCCTGCTTCATAGTCCTGCACCTCATGCTGGAATGATGTGTTGCCACCTATGCCGGAACCCATGATGACTCCGATTCTTGATAGGTCTGCTTTCTCTAAATCTATTCCAGCATCAGCCACAGCCTCCCCAGCTGCTACCATAGCATATTGGCAATAATAGTCCATGCTGCGTAATTCCTTACGATCAAGCACCTTCGTCACATCCAGATCTTTAACCTCGCATGCAAATTGTGTCTTAAACTTTGTTGCATCAAATTTTGTTATCGGTGCAGCACCGCTTTTGCCTTCAACGACACCTTGCCATGTGGTACAGACATCATTTCCCAATGGTGTCACAGCACCAAGACCAGTAACGACAACTCTTTTTAATTCCATATTTTTAAAGGGTGTTCTGTTTTTTACGTTTATAGTATGGCAAAACTAAAAATGGAAGATTCCAAAGTACATTTATATCTTTCATGTACGTCTTGAAATCTTCCACTATTTTCTTACCTCACCAAAAGGCAGGTTGAATTATACGTGCTTAGGCGTTTGTGTCCTCAATGAATTTGATGGCATCGCCTACGGTAGATATCTTTTCTGCCTGGTCGTCAGGTATAGACACGCCAAACTGCTTTTCAAATTCCATAATCAACTCTACTGTATCAAGAGAGTCTGCACCAAGGTCATTCGTAAAACTTGCCTCTGGCTTAACTTCAGCCTCATCAACACCAAGCTTCTCTACGATAATCTCTTTTACTTTCTTTTCAATATCAGACATAATTGTTAATTTTATTTTGTTAATTTTTAGTTTGATAATTTCAATAGTCAAAAACCTTTGCAAAGAAACAACAATTTATCCAAAAATGCAAATTCTTTGCCTTAAAAAAGTGCATTTTGTGCACAAAATCATATAAAATGTGCATGTCACAGCTCTTCCCATAAGGAAAGAGCTTTGTCTTCCTCTTTTTCCATCACCTGCCGTTCACCTGGACCTTTATCGTTGATACCACATAGGTGGAGTATGCCATGGATGATGACACGCCGTAATTCTTCATCATAACTGACTTGCTGGTCGTGTGAGTTAGAAAGAACAGTGTTAACTGAAATAAAGATGTCGCCACTGATAACGTCTGCTTCAGAATAGTCAAAAGTTATTATATCAGTATAATAGTCATGATTCAGGTATTCACGATTGACTTTAAGTATTTTTTCATCGTTGCAGAAGATATATGCCACATCGCCGACCTTTTTTCCGTATAGTGCAGCTATGCGACGCACCCATGACGTTGTAAGTCTCCGCTTGATGTCGGGCATTTTTACTCCTTCGGTATAGTAACTAATCATATTACTTAGATGTGTTAGTGGTTAGATTTATTGGCCAATAATTCTAGTGCACGTTTCACCATGGCATCATCCTCATTGAGAATGCGGTAATAGCAACTGATGCCAAACAGGTCGCGGGCAACTAGAGCTTTCAGTTGCAGACAAAGAAGAGGAAGAGTCTGTTGTAATTCTTCATCATCGCGTGGAACAATTTTCAGTTCCTTCCCGGCATGTAAGACAGAATCGGTATATTCCTGACTGACGGTAAATCTGCGCTCGAAACTCTCAAAATCAGCATATTGCTTCTGCAACTCGCTACGGTTGTCATTCACATATTTCAGGCTTTGTTCGATGATGACGGATTTCCCCATCAACTCACGGTAAAAACGGGTGACGCGGGAAGTGTCCAATGGTACAAAGTGATCCGGCATGATGCCACCACCACCATACACAATACGATTCTTTCGTAGGGTTCTGTATTTCAGTGAGTCAGCAAAATGTATGCTGTCGGCACTCATCATCTCACCATGTTTCAAGCGTTTGGTCATGTCAAGCGAATATTCCTTTGCGTTTCCCTTTTCATAAGGTTTCTGTATGCATCGTCCGGCAGGAGTGTAATAATGGGCAATTGTGATGCGCATCATACTTCCGTCCTTAAACTGGACAGGATGCTGCACAAGTCCCTTACCGAAAGTGCGTCGTCCGACGATGATGCCACGGTCATGGTCCTGTAGTGCACCTGCTAAAATCTCTGAAGCAGAAGCAGAACACTCATTTACCAACACAACGACATCTCCTTCCTGCATTTTTCCGTCTCCCTTGGCATAAAACGCCTTATCTGGGAAATAGCGTCCTTTAGTCAGTACGATAAGACAGGTGTCGGCAAGAAATTCATTTGCAATATTAGTGGCGGCATGGAGATAACCTCCACCATTCGACTGCAAATCAATGATGAGACTTTGCATCCCTTCCTTTCTTAACTCGTTCAGTGCCGAAATAAATTCCTGATGCGTCTTTGCCCCAAAATTTTCCACTTTTATATATCCTACAGCTGGTCGTATCATATACGATGTAGGAATGGAAATGATGGGCACCTTATCGCGTTTAATGGTAAAAGAAAGCATTTTCTGCATGCCACGGCGTATTACACCGACACGCACTTTTGTGCCACGTTTGCCACGTAGTCGCGATTTTATTTCATCCTGCGTCATTTTTACTCCGGCAATACTTGTATCGTTGACTGTTACTATCTTGTCGCCAGCAATGACACCAACTCGTTCTGCCGGTCCGTCACTTATGGTCTGCACCACGACGAGAGTGTCCTTCAACATATTGTATTGTACGCCGATGCCATCAAATTCTCCATTTAATGGCTCGGTAAGGTCTTTCATCTCCTTTGGGGTGGAATAAGTGGAGTGAGGGTCAAGTTTTTCAAGCATACCGCGGATGGCATCTTCTACAAGTTTATTCTCATCTACGGAATCGACATAAATGCGTTTGATGACCTCTTCTGCCACCTGCAACTTGCGCAAAGGTGAATCTTGACTCGTATTCTTCTTCACATCTGCTAGTGCAGATATAAAGAGCAGGGAGATGAATGATATAATGAATACAGTTCGTTTCATACACTAATATATCTCAACATCGGCTTCAGGTCTATCTTCTTCTATAACAAGATTGTTGATTATGAAGCTCTGGCGCTCCATAGTGTTTTTGCCCATGTAATACTCCATGAGTTCGCCAACCTTATCGCTCTTTTGCAGTGTCACTTGTTCGAGCCTGATGTCGGGACCGATAAAATTGGCAAATTCTTCTGGTGAAATTTCGCCGAGTCCCTTGAATCGTGTTATTTCCGGATTAGGACCAAGGTCACGTATGGCATTCTGTCGTTCTTCTTCACTGTAGCAATAACGTGTGATAAAGTCGCCCTTGTCGCCTTTTTTCTCTTTATATTCGGCAACGATCTCCTTATTTTTTACTTTCGTCTTCTTGTTGCGCACCCTAAAAAGCGGTGTCTGCAACACATAAACATGCCCTTTTTTCACCAATTCAGGGAAGAACTGCAAAAAGAATGTTATCGTAAGCAATCGTATATGCATTCCATCCACATCGGCATCGGTGGCGACAATGACTTTATTGTAACGTAGCCCATCCAGTCCGTCTTCGATGTCGAGTGCCGCCTGCAAGAGGTTGAACTCTTCATTCTCATAGACAATTTTTCTCGTCAGTCCGAAACAGTTCTTAGGCTTGCCTCTTAATGAAAATACAGCCTGTGTGTTCACATCGCGGCATTTCGTGATACTGCCACTTGCAGAATTTCCCTCGGTGATGAAGATGCTGCTCTCTTCTTTGCGATCGTTTTTGACATCAGAATAGTGTATGCGGCAGTCGCGTAGTTTGGCATTATGCAGATTTGCTTTCTTTGCTCTTTCACGCACCAGTTTAGACACGCCAGCAATCTCTTTCCTTTCTTTCTCCGAGGCTTGTATCTTATTGAGTATAATTTCTGCCACGTCAGGATTACGATGTAGGTAATTATCCACTTCATGCTTTATGAAATCACCGACGTATTTGTTTACACTCACACTACCATTGGGTTCCATTGTCAGTGAACCCAGTTTGATTTTTGTTTGCGATTCAAACATAGGTTCCTGTACGTTCAGTGCTATTGCTGCTACCATTCCGTTGCGCACATCCGCCGGTTCGAAGGTCTTGTTGTAAAATTCCTTTATCGTCTTGGCGATATATTCTTTAAAAGCACTTTGGTGTGTGCCTCCTTGAGTGGTATGTTGTCCGTTGACAAAAGAATAATACTCGTCGCCGTATTGCTCGGTATGGGTGAAAGCAATCTCAATGTCCTCTCCGCTCATGTGCACTACAGGGTAAAGAGGTTCTGTTGTCATACGGTCGTGCAAAAGATCTTCCAAACCATTGCGACTAGTAATCCTTCGCCCATTATACATGATGATAAGCCCTGCATTCAGGTAGGTGTAATTACGCAACATTGTCTCAACAATGTCGTCTTGAAACTGGTAGTTTGCGAAAAGTGTGTTGTCAGGCTGGAAGAAGATATACGTACCGCTTTCATCAACGGATTTTTCCGTCTTTTCCTTTTGCATGATGCCACGTTCAAACTTTGCCCAGCGTACTTTACCATCACGGTAAGAGCGCACTTCGAAAGCTGTACTCAAGGCATTTACCGCTTTTACGCCCACACCATTCAGACCGACACTCTTCTTGAATGCCTTTGAATCATATTTACCACCTGTGTTGAGTTGGCTTACGGCTTCTATGAGTTTCCCCTGAGGGATTCCACGCCCATAGTCGCGCACTGACACTCGCAAATGGTCTTCAATATCCACGTCGATACGTTTACCAGCGTTCATTTTGAACTCATCAATGGAATTGTCGATGACCTCTTTCAGCAACACGTATATACCATCTTCGGGATGTGTGCCGTCGCCTAATTTACCAATATACATACCCGGACGGGTGCGTACATGTTCCATATCCGATAGATGGCGGATATTGTCGTCAGTATATTCCGTATGTTGTGGAATGATGATATTATCTGTTTCCATAATGGTTATTCTAATGTCTTTTTGTAGCAACGGCGGCGGCGATAAGGTGTGGCATCAAAGTATGCCCAATTTGCAAGAGCCACTTTGTTAGTTTCCAACTGAGGCATTACGTTGGCATACTTAAAGCCATATTTTAAGAAATTTTGTATCAGATCATAATAGATGAGTGCGTTTGCTCCTTTTGTTCGATATTCAGGCAGCACACCTATCAGTAACAGATCCACCGTATCTGTCTTGTGTAGAAGGAGTACTTTCATTAGATGCCACCATCCGAAAGGCATCAGACGTCCTTTGCGTAATTTCTTCAAGGCTTGAGAAAATGATGGGAAACTGATGCCGACTCCCACCACTTCGCCATTATTGCCATCGGTAATGAGTGTGACAAGATTCGTGTCAGCCATCTTTATATATGAGTTGGCATATTGCTTGATTTGCTTGTCCGACAGTTGGGAATATCCGTTGAGATTGGCGTAAGTGATATTTAGCACTTCAAACAGCTTTTTGGCATATCCTTCTTTCATCAGTTGATGACGTGTAGGCTTAAAAATGCGTAGGTTGTAGCGTTTTTGGGCTATTTGGGCTACTTTAGTAAATTTCTCCGGCACAGTTGTTGGTACGATTACCTTTTGTTCCAGATAGTCGTAGGCCTTCTCAAATCCGCCCATCTGTGCAATATGCTTTGGATAATACGGATAGTTATAGATGGTGTACATATTGCCAAGATGTTCAAAGCCTTCAACCAGCATGCCCTCTTTGTCCATATCGGTGAAACTGATGGGTCCGAGTATTTCAGTCATTCCACGCTCGCGCCCCCAGTTCTCCACCGTCTGCAGAAGTGCCTTGGACACTTCTATGTCATCAATGAAATCAAACCACCCGAAGCGTACTGTCTTGGTTTCCCACCGTTCATTGGCACGTCGGTTGATGATGGCAGCCACACGCCCTACTGCCTTTCCGTCACGAAAAGCCATGAAATATTCTGCCTCACAAAACTCGAAAACGGCATTTTTGCGTTTGTCGAGAGTGTTGCGTTCATCAAAATAAAGACTATTGGTGTTCTGTTCACAACCTTTGTAGAGGTCGCAGTAAAAATCAATGAAATGTGTAAGGTCTTTGTCTGTTGTTACCTGTTTGATGATAATCTCCGACATACGTACTTTGATGATAATCTATTAGAATACAAAGTTAGTTATTTATTTTCTCACAGACAAAAATAATGTGTTTGTTATCGCATGTGGTGGTAGCAAACAGATATGTCTCGCCTCCATCCCTTAGTTTGAGTCTTTTCCGTAGCTCTTCGGCTGTCATAGGAAAGTTACGCACAGTGATGTTTGCGCTTCCAAGGGTTGATAACTTTGCTTTAGCTTCTTTCTTGTTTAGTGATGATATGTTATTTATATAGAATCCTCTTCCTGGAAAATCCTCTATTTTGTCATTTGACAGAAAGAGGTGAGAATTACTGCTTACTTTGCTCACTCCGTAGCGCGATGCTAAAAGCTTGAAGCATCCGGCTTTCATCACGGCTGCATTCGGCTCGTATAGATATCGTGCTTCTTCGTATGGCAATGTGCGGACTTCTGCGGTTTCCGCTGACTCATCAGGAAAGAAACAGAATTGCTGATTGCCGTTTACGCACACCACTTTCCTCAACGTGCCACCCTGCTGAAGAATGAGAAGCAGTTCCTTACATTCGTTCTTTACCGCTATGATGTGTACTTCTGCCACGCCCACAAGGTCGCTGACGGCTTTATGCCAGTCGAACATCGGTGAGAGTTTTATCATCACTTTCCGCCCGTTGTTCAATAGTTCTCCGTTTAAGGTTTTTACATCAGGGGTGCAGTCTTTAATGTCGTATGTACGGAGTCCCAATTCGTTGCGCCGTGCAGGGTCAATGAAGATGAGATCTTGTACTGGTATTTCTTTCAGGTGCTCTACGGCATCTGCACATACGATATTGAAATGATTTGAGCCAAGCAGTTCATAGTTATGTTTGACAACATTGCACAGCTCTTCGTTATGCTCTACATAGGTGGCATCCTCAATATCTCGCCCTATGTAATAACTGTCCACGCCAAAACCTCCCGTAAGGTCGGTAAATGTCCGTATCGGCTCGGGAAAAGATGCCACGATATGAGACTTATATTTTGCGGTTTCTTCGGAAGAACATTGTTCCAATGAAAGGTGTGGAGGTAACCACAGTCCCTGCACTTCTGCCCATTCCGGCAGTTTCTTTTTGAGCTTTATTTCTTCCGCCTTATCCGTCCGAAAGTCTTGATGCTGGTGTAAACGCGCCATAGGTTCAGTTTTCGGTATTTCGGCACTCCGTGACGGGCAATATAATCTCTGGCTCCGGCAAGCATCCTTTCTCCCACTTTACCATCAAGGTAAGGGTCGTAGTTCTCAATCACCCATTTGCGGAGTTCGGTGTATTTATCTTCGGTAAGGACTTCGTGATAAGCTTGTTGCAGTTCGTCAGGTGTCTGCATGTTTCGCCAATATAGATTCTTGCTGACAGCACGGAGTGTTATAACAGGCTTGTCCAGAAGCAGGAATTCATATATAGTACTACTCGTGTCGCTTATCATCACGTCACTCATGAGCATATATTTCGTCACGTTGAAATCGGAAATCCATACAATATTGTCCACCTCCTCTGCGAGTTGCTTATATTGGTCAATATATTTCTGTGCCGTGAGAGGGTGAAATTTCAGTAGCACCAGAGCATCTTCTTTTTGGGCAAAATCTCTTAATGACTCGCTCATATACGGCAGAGAGGTGAGAGAGGGCGAGAATGTAGGGGCATAGAGCACCACTTTCTTTTTGCCGTATTTCTCCTTCAAAGCTTCTTTTTCTGGGTCGTATGTGTGGAGGTTTTCATATATCCAGTCCTGACGTGGCCAACCTGTTTCGAGCACTTCAAAATCGCGGTATTTTCTTGACAGCCTTTCAAACCCTTGTGTGAAATATTTTCCTTGTGTGAAATATGTGTCAATATAGCGACGTATCACCCAATGGTCTTTCTTTTCAGAAGCATATCCGTGGAATATCTCAATCTTTACGCCTGGCAGATAATATGGCACGATATTACCCGGGCAGAATATCGCCTCAGGGGAAAAGTCGTATATCTCTTGTATTGAATTGGTATATTGCACCTTGCCATCAAGTGGGAACGGGTCAATATGACGTGCATCTACAAACCAGAGCACATCGTTCCCGCCCTCTTTGTCTGCTGCCTTCTGTAGTGGTTCCAGTATGCTGATGGCATATTTATGTTCGCAAAACAGGCATATTCTCATATCGTTCTCATATATCTATTGTTTGTGCGCGGTTGAAATCTTCCACCGTATCCAGTTCCATACTGCGGAAGCGAGTCGTATCCACCACTTTGAAATGATGTCCCTTTGCTATGAGGCGTTGAAAGGCCAGTTCGTAGAATGTGTTTTCAAGACCTTCTTTGCCGCACATCGTCTCTAGTTCGCGGTAAAGGGCTGTGGAGTAATTGGCTTTTATCAGTTCCACGCCCACCGATTCGCCCATTGCCGTTTTCGCATCGCATGTCTTGCTTATCTCAACGATGTTACCCTCATCATCGGTCACGACTTTCATCTCTTCTTCGCCCAGTTCATGCCGTTCCACTGCCAAGGCTGATACTTGTTGTGATGCTATCTCCTGTATCAGCGCTGCCTCACAGTAGATGTCGCTATCCATGAGCAGGAAATCATGCCCCTCCACTTGCGGTCGTGCCAGCCATAGGGAAAAGATGTTGTTTGTCGTAGCATACTGCTCATTATGTATAAAATGGAATTTAAGTGTGGAGTACTTTTCGGTCACGAACTCCTTTATCATCTCCGCCTTATAGCCCGTCACTATGGTGATTTCCGTTATCCCCGTGCGGATGATGGCATCTATAGTGCGTTCCAAAAGCGTTTGCCCTTTTATCTTCAGCAGACATTTCGGACAGTTTTCTGTGAGTGGGCGCAGACGCGATGCCGTGCCGGCAGCAAGTATTACTGCTTGCATACGGACAGGATTATATCGCACACCTTACGATTCTGCTGACTACGTCCCAAAGTGATGCGCATGTGCTGATTGAGGTCAGGCTCGTTCATGAACTTTACCTTATATTGTTCGCTTACAAACGCCTTCTGCAAATCTCCCTTTTTCTCCAAAGGATACTTTATCAAGATGAAATTGGCACTACTGCGATAGACCTTGAATCCTGGCAGACAGCCTAACTCCTCGGTGTACATCTTTCGTGCTTCATCCATCACGTCTGCAATCTTGCGGTAGTGTTCATCGCTCTTCATTGCAGCAATCGCCACCTCTTCCGATAGGCGGTCATATCCGAGATATTTGTTTGCATATCGTGCGAACTTGTCCATCAGCGTACTCTTGCCTGAGAATCCGAATCCCATCCGCAATCCCGGCAACCCATAGAACTTGGACAATGTGCGACAGATGATGATATTAGGGTATTGCTCTGTGAGTGTCTTTATGTATTCCGTTTCTGTAGTGACGAATGAGGCGTATGCTTCATCTACGAGCACTACGGTGTCATCAGCCACCATCTTCATCACGTCCCCTATCTCCTGTGGCGTGAGTCCGTTGCCTGTAGGATTGTTCGGTGTTGCCAGCAATAGGATGCGTGGGTGTACGCGCTCTATCATCTCCTTCAGTCCGTCCAAGTCGTAGCAGAAAGAGTCGTCGGTTTCCAACACAGGATATTGCAGGGTCTCGCCGTCAACCTCGTCGGCAATTGACTTATAATACCACCACGAGAATTTAGGAATCATCATCCTGTTATTGTCGCCTTGCGTAAGGAAATAATGGACAGCATTCTTCAAGAGGTCTTCGGCACCGTAACCCAACAGTATCTGATTTTCGGGAATGCCAAATTTCTCACTCAGCCACACAGAGAAAATACTCTTTTTCCCCTCGTCGTAGATGCGTGTGTAAAAGCAAAATTTACCTATGTCAAAGTTCCTTATTGTGTCTATCACCTCCTGCGATGGAGTGAAGTTGAACTCATTCCTGTCAAGAAAATTCATTATAAAGTTTTTAAATTTAGTCTGCAAAATTAGTGCAAGGCGAATATAATACAAAAAAAATAAGGAATTATTTGTTTTGTATTGTTAAGGCTAAAGTTTAGGTTTCATTATCTTATACCTTATATATAATGTACGCGCGAGAAAGAAAGCAGTT
>JAGHTU010000016.1 GCA_018065185.1 Candidatus Equicola faecalis
AGGAGACTTTGTATGTCAATAAGATACGAAAAACCAGACCTGCAGATCATTCTCATTGATACGCGCTCAATGCTCTGTGGCTCGAAGACTCCGAGATGGGAAGAGATTCCTATTGAGGATGCGAAAGAGGAAGAAGAAATTGAATGGGATGAAGTGTAGAAGACACTAAGTCCTTGTCATACAGACTATAGAAAGAAGGCACGCCACACGATGAGAGTGATGGCGTGCTTTCTTTTGCTCTGCGTGCGTGGGCTTTGCCCTATGGATAATTGACGGAAGTTAATTTTTGTGACAAAAAAACTATAAATATGTAGTTTTATTAGTATTTTTGTAGTCTAATGTATATAATTAATAATTGATAATTAACTATGAAAAAACTTTTATTGTTCGTGTTATGCTTCGTGCAGGTGGGTTTCTGCATGGCACAAATGGCTCTGCCTCTTGACCCGGAGGTGAGATATGGTAAACTTGACAATGGTCTGACATATTATATCCGCCATAATGAGTGGCCGGAGAAACGTGCCGACTTTTACATCGCTCAAAAGGTGGGGTCTATTCAGGAGGAGGAGAACCAGCGCGGTTTGGCACACTTCCTTGAGCACATGTGCTTCAATGGCACGAAGAATTTTCCGGGCAATTCCCTCAAGACATATCTGGAAGGCATAGGCGTGAAATTCGGTGAGGACCTGAACGCATATACGGCATTTGACCAGACGGTGTATAATATGAATAATGTGCCTGTGATTACGCATCCAGGAGCCATCGACACTTGTCTGCTGATACTGCACGACTGGAGTCATGACCTTCTGCTCGAAGATAAGGAGATAGACAAGGAGCGTGGCGTGATAGAGGAGGAATGGCGTCTGCGTAGCGGCACAAGTCCGACAATGCGCATGCTGGAAAAAGGTCTTCCGACACTATTCAAAGGCAGTAAATATGCTGAACGCTTGCCGATAGGGCTGATGGACGTGGTGAAGAACTTCAAATATGAAGACCTGCGCAGTTACTATCGCAAATGGTATCGTCCGGACATGCAAGCAATAATCGTTGTCGGTGATGTGAATGTTGACGAGGTGGAAGCAAAGATAAAGGCAATCTTTGCTGATATAAAGAAGGTGGAAAATGGCGCTCCGCGCGAACTGTATCCTATTCCAGACAATAAAGAACCGCAGATTTATGTGGCTAAGGACAAGGAACTATCGCAGTCGCTCTTCATCATGGCATTCAAGCAAGACCCTGTGCCTGACGAGATAAAGTCAAACATAGCCTATCTGGCAATGAAGTATGCTCTCAACGCCATGGGCAGTATGATATACGACCGCTTCAAGGAGGTGGGACAAAAAGCAAATCCACCGTTCATCGGTGCAAGTTGGGAATTTGAGAATGTGCTGGGTATTGCACGCTCGAAAGATGCCGAAGAATTGACTTGTCGGTTTAGCGATGATAAGTTCGATGAGGCTTTCAAAGCCACTTATCGTGAATATCTGCGTGTGAAACGCCATGGTTTCACCGTTTCGGAATATGAGCGTTTCAAGGCAGACTATAAGTCGAGTCTGGAAAATCTATATAAGAAGAAAGACAAGATTTATAATTCTTCATTTGTCAGCGACTATGTAGATCATTTCCTTGACTGCGAGCCGGCAACGAGCATTGAGTTCCACTGCGAGACGATGAAGATGCTTGCCGACCAAGTGTCCGTCGATATGCTCAACCAGATGCTGATGGAGAAATGTGATTCAAATATCATCATGACCGTTTTCATGCCAGAAAAGGAAGGCGTGGTGCTGCCTGAAGAGGCTCATATCGTAGCATTGATGAAAGAAGTGGAGGCAGAAAATATCGAGGCATATAAGGAAGAGGTGTCTGCCGAACCGCTTGTAGATGCTGCGATACTGAAAGGCTCAAAGGTGAAGAGCATTGAGCCTGCTCCGTTTGAGAGCCAGTTGATAACGCTCGGCAATGGTATCAAGATTTACGTGAAGAAGACAGATTTCACTCCGAACTCCATAACGGCAACCGTACAGAGCTGGGGTGGTAATTCGCTCTATGGCGATGACGACCTTCTTAACCTTACCTATGCGGCTGACGTGATGGATAAATGCGGTTGGGGCAGTTTCTCTGATATCGAACTGACGAAGAAACTAGCAGGCAAGCAGGTCTCTGTGTCTCCAAACATCGGAGTGCGTACAGAGGGCATTTCTGGCTCATGCGTCACAAAGGACTTTGAGACATTGCTACAACTCATCTACCTCAACTTTACTGCTCCGCGTCAGGATGAGGAAGCATTCCGTTCGACAGTGGATAAGATGAAAGCAATGTATAAGAACATCGAGATGCAGCCGATGTTTGCTTTGCAAGATACGCTGATAAGCACACTATATAACAATAACATCCGTGCTAAACTGAACCTGCCAAAGGTGAAAGATATAGAAACGTTGGACTATGCACGCATCCAACAACTTTATAAGGAACGTTTCGCTGATGGTGACGATTTCACGTTCTACTTCGTGGGCGACATCAACGTGGATTCCGTCAAGCCGTTGCTTGAGAAATATCTTGGTAGTATTCCTGTGAAAAAAGGTGCAGAGAAGTATAACACCATTGACCTGAAGATGACAGATGGCGATATCGTCAATATCTTCGAGAAAGAGCAGGAGACACCATTTGCTATGGTAGCCGTGATTTATCACAGTCCGATGAAGGAGACCCTGAAAAGCATTCTGACGATGTCCATACTTGAGCAGGTGCTCAATTATAAATACATAGAGAGCGTGCGTGAGGATGAGGGTGGTGCATACACCGTACAGACTGCAGGCAACATACAGGATTATCCGCAGGAGCAAGCCATTGTGCAGGTTGTTCTGCCTACGGCACCTGACAAACGCCAGAAGATGACAGAAATCATCTATAAGGGCATCAACGAACTTGTGGAGAAAGGTCCGAGCGATGAAGATATGGAAAAGGCAAAGGAATATATGCTCCGTTCACATGACGAGAACGTGATGAAGAATGGCTACTGGATGTCGCGCCTGGTGGAAATGACAACAGAAAACAAGGATTACGTCACAGATTATGAGGATGTCCTTGATGAAATCACCGCGGCTGATGTACAGCAGATGGCGAAAGACATCTTCCGTAGTGGCAATCGTATCGAAATAGGAATGACAACGAAAAAATAAATTGGTTATGAAAAAGATTTTAATGTTTGCAGTAGCGGTGATGACGATAACGCTCACTGCTACAGCACAGGGGGTGGAACTGACAAACGAGGAGTTCGTCGGTTCATGGAGTGGCTCGATGATGGGGGCAACACAGTTTGTAACAATCAATGCTGACGGCACATACGAACAGAAAGCTTCCATCAAGATGGGTGACGGTGGAGCACAACAAGGTTCTCTTTCTTTTGAGGTGTCGGACAAAGGCAAATGGGGGATTCAGGACAAGAAAATCATACTGATCACTGACCCAGAATCTATTGAGATGAGTGACCCGCAGATAAATCTTCCTGCAGAATTGGACCCATCGCTCAAGGCACAGATATATGATCAGGTTTCAGCCATGAAAGGACAGTTGTTGGCAGAGGCAAAGAAGCCAGAAAACCAGAAGACAGATATGACAATCATTTCTTATGATGGTAAGAAACTCATCGTCGAGGAAAAAGCTTCTAACGGACAGGCAATGAAAATAACATACCGTAAGAAGAAAGTGAAGAAATAACAGAGACCGCAGAAAATGGTAAAGGCACTCTGGTCTTTATATCTTAAACAGAAGCGGAGAGGATGGCGATGGGCTGTCTTCTTCGCTTCTGCGTATCTTATCGTTGTGGTATGGGCCATAATGATAGGAATTTATTTCGGTTTAGGAATTAATGATGTTTCGGGAATCCTTAAAGGGCATGAATGGAGCGTGATAAAACCATTGTGCCTGTGTATCATGGTGCCAGACCTGCTGGGTTCGTTCATATTCATACACGGCAATGGCATAATGGATGATTATCTGAAGACGAAGCCCGTCAGCGAGCGCGACTGGACACGTTTTCTTTTCCTTGCCAATGCCATTGATTTCAATAATTGGTATTTCGTTGTGATGTTCCTGCCGGCAATCGTACTGCTTCTGCCGGTGCATGTTGCACTTGTGACTGTGCTGATGCTGTTCCTCACATGTTACATCAATGGCATCGTCGTGATGCAGCACCGAAAAGCTGGCGGATGGGAATATCGTCTGGGGGTGTGGACGATATATTTCTGTTATCTAACGGGGGCTTACGTCTTCTCACTGTGGCTGATGGATGTGGTCGTGATAGTGTTGCTCTATCACTATATGTTCCATATCCGCAGGTATAATGAGTCGAAGGTGACGATGGCTCATGTCAGGAGCATAAGTCATTTCTCATACATCTGGATGCAGTTGTTGGTGTTGCTCCGTGCAAAGCGTGTAAGGGCGATGTTCATCCTGGGTGTATTGTTCTCTTTCTATGCTTATTTGCCCGGCACGTCTGATGACGGAAGCGGAAGCCTGTTCTACATGTATTTTGCTTTTTGTTTCAGCTCTTTATTCTTCGGTTCGCTGGGTTTTGGCGTAGAAGCAAACTTCTTTCATGGCCTCATGAGTAAACCGGGTAGCGTGAAAGACTTGGTGAGGGCAAAATATCTCGTGATGTGTATGCTGACGATTGTGCCTGTGATTTTGACCATACCTTCCATCTTCGTGCGCGGATATGATGTATGGATATTTGCCGGCGCGGTGATATACGCCTGTGGGTTTACCACCCTCTTCTCCCTGCCTACATGCCTTTACGGAAAACGTATAGACCTTTTTGCCGGTTCATTCATGAACACACAGGGGGCAAACTGGACAATCAACTTATACACACTGTCGCCACTTCTGCCGATGGCAGTATTCCTCTTGATAACTTTCATTTGGGATGATGCCCCGATGGTGTGCGGAGGTGTGTTGGCAGCATTGGGAGTAGCTGGTTTCCTTTGTAGCAAACTATGGATAAAATGGATAGCACACCTTTTTGATAAAAACAAATATAAACTTCTTGAACGATACTCGCAATGATAAATATTACAGACCTAAAGAAAGTATATGACGGAACGACGGTGCTTGATGTGCCGCAGTTGCATATCGCCGAGGGTGAACTCGTGGGGCTTGTCGGCAACAACGGGGCAGGCAAGAGCACTATGCTTCGTCTCATACTGGATTTGATAAAGGCTGATTCCGGTGGCGTTGAGATTCTCTCCCAACCGGTGGCAGCTTTCGAGGAGTGGAAGCAGATTACAGGTTCGTTTGTTGACGGTCGTTTCCTCATAGATTTCCTTACGCCGGAGGAGTATTTCTCGTTCATCGCTAAAGCTTATGGCATAGATAAGGAGGAGAAGGATGCACGTCTAGAAGAATATACACAGCTCATGAATGGTGAGGTGCTGGGCACAAGGAAGTATCTGCGTAATTTCTCTGAGGGCAACCGCCAGAAAGTGGGAATCATCGGTGCAATGTTTATCAATCCAAAACTCCTGCTATTGGATGAGCCGTTCAACTACCTTGACCCATCGTCACAGATTACGGTGTCGAAACTCATACAACGCATGAATGCGGAACTGGGCACGACCATCATCATCTCCTCACACAACCTCAACCTCGTGTCGGACATATCTTCTCGCATACTCCTTCTCGAAAAGGGCGTAGTGATAAAAGATCTTACCAACGCTGAGGGTGAGGCTATCCGCGAACTTGAAAATTACTTTGAACGTTAAATATTGAACAAACGGAATCATGGAGAAAATCAGAACTTACAAGCAGATGGCAAAGGCTTCATTGCAGAACAAATGGGGCGATGCTGCCATTTTGACATTGGTTTATGTCGGGATAGCCTATGTCGTGTCAGGAGCTTTTGTGCTTCCTATCAGATTTTTATCATTCAATCCATGTTTGGGATTGATACCAACGATATTCCTGTTGCCATTGGCATGGGGATATGCGGTATCATTTCTTACAACTGTGCGCGGAGAGGATGTGAAAATCAATCATCTTTGGGACGGCTACCGTAGCGAGAATATCATTCGTGTGTTCTCAACATTCCTCGTAGCAACATTGATTTACATAGCGGTAATAGCGATATTTATATTGATAATAAGCATCATATCGGTAATGGTGGCTTTCATCTCCGTAGATATGATGATGGGTGGTGCAATCATTATCCTATCTATATTGTGTGGTTTTATCTACGTTTATATATTGTTGCGTTGGGCTATGGTTTATTTCATCTTGTGTGATGAACCACAGATGAAAAACACTGCTGTGCTGAAGGCGAGTGCAAGGATGATGAAAGGGCATAAGTGGCAGTTCCTCAAACTATATCTCTCTTTTATCGGATGGATGTTTGTCGGCATCATTACGTTGGGAATCGGTATGCTTTGGGTTGTGCCTTATCTCACCACTGCCAGTGCGCATTTCTACGAGGATTTGAAGAAAGAGCCGATTTATGAGCAGTAAGGGTTGACTGAAAGTAAGACTAAAAAAGTCAATGGATTTTCCCATTGGCTTTTTTTACTTTTATAACTGTATGGCGCGTTTGCGCTCGGCATCAAGTCGCAGGAAGATAAACAGGAGTATCGTGAAGCCCCATAGTGACGAGCCTCCATAGGAGAAGAATGGCAGCGGAATGCCGATAACTGGTGTAAGACCGAGCACCATACCTACATTTATCAACAAGTGAAACGTGAATATCCCCACCACACAATAGCCATATACACGTCCGAAGCGCGTGGCCTGTTGCTCAGATACATATATGAGTCTGAGTATTAGGGCAAGAAACAGACCCAGTACCACGATACATCCAAGGAATCCCTCTTCTTCGCCTATCGTACAGAAGATGAAGTCCGTATCCTGTTCAGGCACATATTTGAGTTTTGTTTGCGTGCCGTTCAGAAATCCTTTGCCAAGCACACCACCAGAGCCGATGGCGATTTCGCTCTGATGTACGTTATATCCTATGCCGTTGATGTCTTCTTCCACACCGAGTAGCACGTTGATGCGTGCACGCTGATATGGTGCCATCACATCGTTCATCACATAGTTGACCGATGCAAAGAACCCCGCAGAACCAAGTGCAAAGGCTGCTATCAGTAGGTATTTTTTGTTGTCTTCTTTCAGTCCTCTAAAACAATAATAGATGATGATGAGTATTAGAAGTATTGTCATTACGATGCTGACATTGAAAGGAATGACAAACGCTGAAAACAATATGGCAAGTAAAGTGATGGCAAGTGATGCTGCGAGCATGCGCAATGGAGGCTGTCGAAACAATGGAGATTCGGAGAGGTTTTCGCTGTGAACGTAATCAAAGATGACGGACAGGATGATAATCAAGGATAGTACGAAGAATGTTCCGGCACTTGTCGTTGAGTGCCATATAAGTGTGTCCTGATATTTTAATCCAATAACGAAATATAGGATGAAGGCTATGCTTGAAAACAAGATAGCCCCAGACATCCCTTCGCGGTAGAACATCAGGAAGAATGCGAGATATACCAATGCCGAACCCGTTTCTTTTTGGCAGATGATGAGGAACATAGGCGTCAGGACGATGGCGAAAGCCATTGCCCAATGGCGAAGTCTATTATAGTTGAAGTCGTATGAGTTCATGAATTTTGCTATGGCGAGTGCGGTGGTAAACTTTGCAAACTCTGCCGGTTGCACCTGTACCGGTCCCAGTACAAGCCATGAACGTGAACCGTGAATCTGTTTGGGATTGAAGATGGTGAGAAACAGAATCACCAGCATCGCTCCGTATAGGATATAGCCAAGTGCATCAAAAAGATGATTGTCAAGGAGCATGATGATGAGTCCCAGAAGAAGTGCCGTTCCTATCCACAGCAGTTGCATGCCCGAGCGTGAGGAGAGAGAAAAGATATCTGTCTCGCCATAGGTGTAACTTGCTCCGCAGATGCTGAACCATCCAAAGATGAGCATAGCAATGAAGATGCCTGCTATCCACCAGTCGATGGTGTGAAAGATGGAAGGACGTGAATGTATCATAGATGATTCAGGTATTTGTTGAATATTCTTGCTGCAATAGGTACTGCCGAATCAGCACCAAAACCACCATTTTCCACATAGACGACGAGTGCTATGCGAGGGTTGTGCATCGGTGCGAAGCCCATGAACACGGAGTGGTCGCCCCCTCTGTTCTGTGCCGTACCGGTTTTCCCACAGACGGAATAGCCTGGGATTTTCACTCCACGGCATGTTCCGCTTGTTACGGCATCTCTCATGCCACGCACCACATGCTCGTAGTATCGTCTGTCAACCATCGTATAATGACGCTCAGAATATGTCGTGTCCAGCCTTTCCCCCTCTACCTGCTTTACCACATGGGGAATGATATAATATCCACGGTTAGCAATGGTAGCTGCTTGATTGGCAATCTGCAATGGTGTGTTCATCACCTCACCCTGACCGATGGCAATAGATAGGATTGTCAGTGCGTTCCAACGACCAGCGTATGCTTGGTCGTAAAATTCGGCATTCGGTATCAGTCCGCGCTTCTCACCCGGCATATCTATCCCCAACTTGTAGCCGAACCCCATGCTTACCATATAGTCACGCCATGTTGACATGGCTTCATGGAGTGAGGAATAACGACTGCGGTTGTTTAGCATATAATAGAGCCCCCAACAGAAATATCCGTTGCATGATGTTGCAATGGCATTATAGAGGTTTAGTGGTGAAGGATGAGCATGGCATCCGATTTTAAGACGTTTATAGCGGAATCCTCCTGCGCAAGGGTAGGATGTGGAGGTGTTGAGTATTCTTTCCTGCATGAATGTCAGTGCCTGCGACGGCTTGAACGTACTGCCCGGAGGATATTGCCCCATTATCGCTCTGTTCAGGAGTGGGCGGGTCTTATCTTTCTGCAGTTGTTTCATGTATTCTCCACGTTTTCTAGTGGTCAGGATGCGTGGGTCGTAACTCGGTGCAGACACCATGCACAGCACCTCGCCTGTGGATGGCTCTATGGCGATGATGCTCCCACGGCGACCTTTCATGAGTTGTTCGGCTCTCTCCTGCAGTTCGGCATCAATGCCCAGGGTGATGTCACGCCCAGCCCGTGGGGGAGTATCCATTGCTCCTCCCTTATATGCTCCACGTATCTTGCCTCTGGCATCACGCAGAAGGACGTGTACACCTTTCTGTCCGCGTAACTGCTTTTCGTATGAACGCTCGACGCCCATTTTCCCGATATAGTCGCCTGACTGATAATAGTTGTCCTCCTCTATATCGGCTGCCGACACCTGTGCCACTTCTCCCAGAACATGGGCGGCGTATGGCGTGCTATATTGCCGTATGGCGCGTTTCTGTATGTAGAAACCCGGATAGCGAAACATCTTTTCTTCCAGCAGACAATACTCTTTTTCGTTGAGTTGCTGATAAAACATCTGTTGCGTAAACCGCGAATATGACGGATTCCTCCCTCGGTCCTTGATGTAGTCCATCCGTGCGATAAAGTCGTCTTTCGTGATGCCGAGTGAACGACAGAAACTGATGGTGTCCATCGATGGATTGATGTCATTCATGACGACCATCAAATCGTACGTCATCTGGTTATAGACCATCAGTTTGTTGTTTCTGTCTTTTATCACTCCACGCGCAGGGAACTCGCTGCGTTTGAGAAACGCATTTGAGTCAGCATATTTCTTGTATTCGTCGGAGATGACCTGAAGATAGAACAGGCGTATGACGAAGATGGCGATGATCGTGACAGCCACGCCACCTAAAACATAACTTCTTTTGGACAATTCGTAATCCGTCATCTCTTGAATCGTTCAAGTGCGAGAATAAAAATGAGTGTCAATGCACCGCTGAACACAACTCTCAGTAACCAGTCGCCGAAATGGAAGAGGTTGAATGCCTCGAAAGAGAAGAAGATGATGCAGAACGTGAAGATGACTGTCGCTGCATAATTAAAGAATTTCTGGAATGTCATTGTCCGCACAGACGGTGTGTCCATCTCATAGAAATCATTCGGAGCAAAATAGTTTAGGATATAAGGCTGAATGAAACCTACTATGGTGAGCGAAGCTGCTGTGACTCCTGGGATATTTGTGCTGATGTCAATCAGCAACCCCATGAAGAAACTCCATAAAAGCAATCCTGTGCGTGGGTAGGTGAGTGGAAATTGCATTATGAAATAGACCATGAGGAAAGGCGTTGCCACATGAAACAGATGTATCTTGTTCAAAAGCAGAATCTGCACGATGAAGAAGACTAAAAACCAACCTATGCGTTTTATCGTAATTTCCATCTTATGGCATGTGTCTTAATTGTCTGAATCTGGACTTGCTATCAGTGAGTCCGTAGATATTTCCTCCAGTATCTTTCTCTCGTGAGAGGCATTGCTCTTTATCACTCTCACATCCCGAAGATGGGAGAAGTCCGTGGTGAGTAGCACTTTCAACTTGTATGACAACCCGTCGCTTGAATTTGATGCGCCTATGATTTTGCCCACTGGTATGCCACGTGGGAAGATGGTGGAATATCCGCTTGTCACCACCTTATCACCGAGCTTGAACTGTGTATGGCGCGGAATGTCTTCAAGGTTGGCTGTGTCATATTGCTTCGCATCCCAGTGCAGAGTGCCGAAAGAGCCACGGTCTCTTATCATACACGATATCCTTGTGTGCGAATTGAGCACGGAAAGCACCGTACAGTAATTGTCGGATACAAGATAGACTATCCCGGCCACACCGTTGGCATCTACCACTCCCATATCCTCACGGATGCCGTCGTCGTATCCCTTGTCAAGGGTCATGATATTGTTCTTCTCGGTGATGGTGTTACTGATGACCTTTGCCGGGATATACGAGTAAGCCGGTGGCTGTGACTCCCGGGATGCAAGATGTTTCTTTACTGCATCATCCCCCAGTTTTTCGCGTAGCAACTGATTCTCATCCCGTAGTGCTATGATGCGCTGGGTCAGTTCGTTATTGATTGTGCTTTGGGAAAAGAAATTGGAAAAGAACGATGAACATTCATACATCACCCCGTTGATGTTGTTTGCTGAAGAAAACCATACACTACCTTGATAACCATTGTAGGAAAACAGCAACGAAAGGCTGACTACTTCCAGCAACAGAAACAATATCCAGTGACTGAATCGCTGAATGAAAGCAAGCAGGTTTTTCATCCGTTATCGCATCAGGAATGTGAAACGGTCAACATTCTTCAATGCAATGCCAACGCCTTTTACTACACTATGCAAAGGGTCTTCTGCTACGTGGAACGGAATTCTGAGCTTCTCCGACAGACGCTTGTCAAGTCCGCGCAGTAACGCACCGCCACCAGTCAGGTAGATGCCGTTCTTGAGAATGTCGGCATAAAGTTCCGGTTGCGTTCCTTCCAATGCATTAAGGATGGCCTGCTCCAGTTTCGCAATCGAACGGTCAAGACAGTGTGCTATCTCTTGATAAGATACCGGTACATGCACAGGCAATGACGTGACGCGGTTCGGTCCATGCACCTCATAGTCTTCCGGTGCTTCATCGCCAAGGTCTGTTATGGCACTGCCTACGTGTATCTTGATTCTTTCCGCCATTCTCTCGGACACCTTGACATTATGTTGCCGCGACATGTATTCGCGTATGTCTGCCGTGAAGTCATCGCCAGCAACACGTATGGAAGAGTTGGACTCAATGCCCGACAGTGAGATGACGGCAATCTCAGTTGTTCCTCCACCGATGTCAACGACCATATTGCCTTCCGGTGCTTCCACATCCACACCGATACCGATGGCTGCTGCCATAGGCTCATAGATCAGATATACATCGCGACCATTGGCATGCTCGGCAGCATCGCGTACGGCACGCAACTCCACCTCAGTCGAACCCGACGGCACACCGATGACCATACGCAGCGACGGAGAGAAGAAACGCCCACTGGTGTGAGCCATCTTTATCAGTCCGCGCATCATCTGCTCGCAGGCAGAGAAGTCGCTGATTACACCATTATACAAAGGCCTAATGGTCTTGATGCTGCTGTTGTTTTTCTCATACATCATCTTTGCCTTTGCACCTACAGCAATCATCTTTTCTGTTGCGGCATCAAAGGCCACCACGGATGGCTCATCCACCACTATCTTGTCATTACTGATGATGATGGTGTTCGCTGTCCCGAGGTCCATCGCTATATCTTGGATGAAAGAAAATAAACCCATTTGTGCTTATGATTTAATTATTAATGTGGATAATTTCTCAATTTCTGCAAAAATAATAATTTATATATAATTATTACTTTTATTGTCGGTTTATTTTATTCTTTTTTAACTTGCACCCCGATATTTACGGCTGTTTCAAGAAATTTTATTGCGGTCAGTTGCAGGTGGTTAAAAATGCGTCTTGTGCGCTCGTTCCTGTCCAGATGCAGGATGACTCTCCCACCTTCGCCCTTTTCGATGACATCATTACCCACCTTCTGGGCAATCATCGGTATGGCAATGTTCAACGCCATGCCTGTGGCTTGCGGTCCGCCGATGAGGACAGTCACATCGTTACCCTCAATTCGTTCAATCGTAAGTTCGAGCGACACCTGCATCGTCTGACCGATGAAAGGGATGCTTATCCCAAGACTTACATTGCACTTATCATCCTCAATGCGCTCTATTGTCAGGTCTTTGCCTACACGCGCAGAAGCCATTTCCTGTAGCTCGTTATAGTTTATTGAAATGTTCATGATTATGAGTTTTAAGTTGACTGAAATGTCTCCACAATGGTGCGAGCATTAGTGCCTGAAGGATTAGATTATTATCCATAAGGTATTTCAGTTCCTCCCGTGAGAGGAGATGCACCTCAATGTCTTCCGTGCGGTCAAGATGTTGCTCGGCGGTCTTCTTTACGCCCCGCGCAATGAAACAATGCGCCATATTCGTCTGCGAACCCGGGTTGGGGGCAATGTCCATCAAGTGAGTCCATTCCCCTCCGCTGTAACCAGTCTCCTCTTTCAGTTCGCGCTGTGCGGCTTCCAAAGGCGTCTCGCCCTCCTCCATCACGCCACACGGCAACTCGTAGCATGTGTTGCCCAACGCATGGCGGTATTGCCGCTCCATCACGTATTGCCCGTCGTCTGTGATGGCGATAATGTTCACCCAGTCAGGATATTCCAATACGTAGTATTCGTCGTTTACCACACCGTTAGGCATTTCCACCTCCTCTAATCGTGCAGTCAACCATGGACGCTGATACAGGTAACGGCTTTTCAACACCTTGTATCTTCCGTCATCATTTATTGGTTTGTCTATTATCATCTGAATATGAAAATGATTTGTTTCTCCGATGCAAAAATACAATAATTTAACGTGAGTGCGATAAAATGCTTTGAAATAAAGTAAGCCGAGCCCCATTGTAAGTTCAAATACGACACTTTTCAATCCTTTAAGAGTCACCTTTAATCATACTATAACTTGAAGTCGAGCAATCGAAGCCTCAAGGTCAAAAGGACGGAGCCTCCAACTTGTCACGACGATTTACTCAAATTGTCACGACGATTTGCCCAAATTGTCACGACGATTTAATCAACTTGTCACGATGATTTGGAGGCTCCGAGCGGAAGGCGGCGAGGCAAAGATGGGGAAACATAGACTTACTGAGGGTTACAAAATTTATTTTAATGTGCATTCGTGGAACTCATGTTAATTTATTACTTTTGCACAAAACAACTAACCTAAAGTGAGAAAATACGATTTTAATAAGGTCATCGATCGTCATCACACCGATGCGATGAAGATTGAAAACATGCAAGAGATGTGGGGACGTACTGACCTCATGCCTCTTTGGATTGCCGACATGGATTTCGCCACTCCAGATTTCATCATCGAGACCATCTGTAAGCGGTGCGAAAGTCCGATTCTTGGCTATACATGTCGTCCGAAAGAATGGGCAACGGCTATCGTGGAATGGCAACGTATGCGCTACGACTGGGATGTGCATGCTGATTGGCTGAACTTTGTGCCGGGCATTGTGCCGGGCATTGCCTTTGCGATACAGTGTTTCACACAGCCGGGCGACAGGATACTCGTCACCACACCGGTCTATCATCCGTATCTTTTGGTGCCACGCAAGAATGGCCGCGTGGTGGTGGAATGCAGTCTGCAACTGAAAGATGAAGAAATCATGATAGACTGGGATGAGATGGAAAGGCTCGCCGTGGGGTGCAAGATGTTTCTTCTTTGTCATCCTCATAATCCTGGTGGTAGGGTATGGACACGCGAGGAGCTCTGTCGGATTGCCGACATCTGTCGTCGGAATAATATCCTCGTTGTCTCGGATGAGATACATGCAGACCTCACATTGCCGCCATACCAGCATCTCCCTTATGCGGAATCCTGCTGTGAGGCAGAGCAGAACTCCATCACGTTTGCTTCACCAAGTAAGGCATTCAATATGGCAGGAATGGTGAGCAGTTACAGCATCATTCCAAATGATGACATACGCCAGAGGTTTAATGACTATATGGCAAATAATGAACTCAATATGGGGCATGCCTTTGCTTATCAGACTGTCGTGTCGGCATATACCCATGGCACGCAGTGGCTGGATGAGTGTATAGAATATATTAAGGGAAATGTGGAATATGTTGCTACGAGGCTGACCGCCGAGATGCCACGCATCACGATGATTCGTCCTCAGGCGTCATATCTGATTTTCCTTGATTGTCGTGGGTTGAATATGAACCATGAGGAACTGAACAATTTCTTTATCTCTCATGCGCATCTGGCACTCAACGATGGCGAGATGTTCGGTGCTTCGGGCGCGGGGTTCATGAGACTGAATATCGCTGTGCCACGCACTGTACTGACGCAGGCAATGGACCATCTGTTGCAGGCGTATGAGTCAATTGATAATTGATAATTGATAATTGATAATTGATAATTGATAATTGATAATTGATAATTGATAATTGATAATTGATAATTAATAATTCTCGCAAGTCTTGCAAATCTCGCAAGGTCTTGCAAATTGACAATTGATAATTGAAAATTGAAAGCCCTTATTTCGTGGAGCAAAGCTCGGAGTCCTCATAACTTATAACTCATAACTCTAATCATGACCGAAAATAATTTCTATTGTGTGATTCTTGCCGGCGGAAAAGGTAAGCGATTGTGGCCTTTCAGTCGTGACTCACGGCCGAAGCAGTTCGTTGACCTCTTCGGTTTCGGTCGCACGTCATTGCAACAGACGTTTGACCGTTTCGCAAAATTCCTTCCACAGGAAAACATCATCATAAGTACACTACAGGATTATCTCCCACTTGTAAAGGAGCAGTTGCCTGAGGTTGCGGAGCAAAACATACTGTGTGAACCTATCCTTCGCGGTACGGCACCGGCATTGGCGTTGGCTGCCAACAAGATATATAAGCGTAACCGTGATGCCGCAATCATAGCATCGCCAACGGACCTGATGATTCTTGACGATGAGGCGTTTCGTGAGAATGTGCTTAATGCGTTTGGGTTTGTCAGCACACATGACAAACTGCTCACGATGGGTGTGCGTCCGACGCGACCGGAGCGTGGCTACGGTTATATACAGGTGGACGGTGAGGCGATGGAAGAAGATATATATAAGGTAAAGTCGTTTACGGAAAAGCCTGACCTTGAATTTGCCAAGATGTTTATGGATAGTGGCGAGTTCTATTGGAACACCGGCATGGTGGCTGGAAGCGTGGTAAGAATGCTGGAAGAGATACGTGCATTTCTGCCCTCGTTGGTGTTTGAAGACTATACGCAGTATCCGAATGCCAGCATTGACACGGCGGTGCTTGAGAAAAGCGATAATGTGTGTGTGATGACCTGCAGATTCGGTTGGGCAGACCTCGGTACGTGGCATAATATCTTTGAACAGATGCCGAAGAATGTGGACAATAACGTGATGCTTGCTTCGCGTGTAATCATAGAAGACAGTAACGGAAATCTAATAAAGACCAACCGCGACAAACTGACGGTGATAAAAGGTCTGAAAGACTTTATCGTTGTGGATGATGGTAATGTACTCTTGATTTGCAAGCGCGGAAACTCATCGGCTGCCATACGCAAATACCAGAATGAGGCACAGATAAAAATGGGAGACGAATATCGTTGACATTAGGCTTCGGCTTAACAAAGCCAAAGACTGTGTCTTTCTTGCACTAACTTTCGCCTTCGCTATGCTCGCCGCAAATTAGGCTTCGGCTCGGCAAAGCCAAAAGACTGATGTCTTTAACGAGTCTAAATATTTACCAAAACCTCAAGCAAGCTTGGATTTTCTTAAATATT
>JAGHTU010000051.1 GCA_018065185.1 Candidatus Equicola faecalis
ACGGAGCCTCCAAATGATCGCGATGATTTGCTCAAATGATCACGATGATTTGCCCAAATGATCACGATGATTTTATCAAATGATCACGATCATTTGTAGGCTCCGAGCGGAAGAAGACGAGGCAAGGATGGGAAAACATGGATTTACTGATGGTTACAAAAGGATTTTCATTGAGTTTACTTAAATACATTTTGATGCTGTCATTTTCTTTGGATGGCGTGAATTTTTTTAGAGTCTTATTCTTTATTTCTCCCCTACAAGGGGAGAGGGCGAGAGAAGGCAGATAAAGTGAGTTAAGAAATGCAAAAACACTATATAATAAGGTAATGTTTCTCATTTTTTGTCCTACTTTTGCACCCCGAATTCAAAAATGGCACTTCGCGGAAGGATGCCAAACAGAGAAAGAATATGCAAGATAATTTAGTAATAGTAGAGAGCCCTGCTAAAGCCAAAACGATAGAGAAATATCTTGGGAAAGACTTTAAGGTGATGTCCAGTTACGGACATATACGTGATCTTAAGACGCACTCGCTGAGCATCGATACGGAGACGATGATGCCTGTGTATGAGATTCCAAAAGAGAAGAAGCAGGTGGTGTCAGAGCTGAAGAAGGCTGCAAAACAGGCAAAGAAGGTGTGGCTGGCTTCCGATGAAGACCGCGAGGGGGAAGCTATCTCTTGGCATCTGTGTGAGGTGCTCGGACTGAATGAGGAAGAGACAAGCCGTATCGTCTTTCACGAGATTACGAAAAATGCCATACTCGGAGCAATAGAAAATCCGCGTCATCTAGATATGAATCTGGTGAACGCACAACAGGCGCGCCGTGTGCTTGACCGTTTGGTGGGCTTCCGTCTCTCACCTATATTGTGGAAGAAGATAAGACCTTCGCTTTCTGCTGGTCGTGTGCAGAGTGTTGCCGTGCGTCTAATTGTGGAACGCGAGCGCGAAATAAACAACTTTAATTCCGAGCCATATTATCGTGTTAATGCCATATTCCGCATAGGTGATACCGATGTGAAAGCCGCCATACCGACTCGAATGGATGAAAAACAAGCGAGGGCTTTCTTGGAAAAGTGCAGGAACGCAGTCTTTACGATAGATTCTATAGAGACAAAGCCTGCAAAACGTAAACCGCAACCTCCGTTCACCACCAGTACGCTGCAACAGGAGGCATCACGCCGACTGGGATTTACGGTGACGCAGACCATGCGCATAGCGCAGAGTCTGTATGAAGCCGGAAAGATAACGTATATGCGTACTGACTCCGTCAATCTCTCGAGCCTCTGTATCGGTGCAAGCAAGGAGACCATCATACAGATGTATGGTGAAGAATATTCATGCCCACGTAATTTCCAGACATCATCAAAGGGGGCACAGGAAGCGCATGAGGCAATACGCCCTACGTATATGGATAAGTCTTCTGCCGGCAAGACATCGCAGGAGAAACGTCTGTATGGTCTGATATGGAAACGGGCTATCGCTTCACAGATGGCAGAAGCCGAACTGGAACGTACTGTCTTGAAAATATCTGTTGACGGAGAGGAACTGCATTTCGTGGCAGAGGGTGAAGTGATGAAGTTTGATGGTTTCTTGAAGGTGTATCAGGCTTCTTCGGAAGAGTCGGAGGATGATTCAAGTGCTGTCCTCCTGCCACAGGTGACGGTGGGACAACAGGTCGAGCGGCAGGAAATCGTTGCTACGGAACGCTATTCACAGCCACCGTCACGCTATTCAGAAGCTACGCTGGTGAAGAAAATGGAAGAATTGGGGATAGGACGCCCATCCACCTATGCACCGACTATCTCTACCATACAGCAACGTCAATACGTGGTGCATGGTGACAGCGATGGAAAGGAGCGTGAGGCGCACATCCTAACCTTGCAGGATGATACGATAACGGAAACTTCCAAAGCAGAACATATCGGGGCTGATAAAAAGAAACTCTTGCCGACTGATATTGGTATCGTGGTGAACGACTTCCTTATGCAGCATTTCCCGAACATTCTTGACTTTGGCTTTACGGCAAGTGTGGAAACACAGTTCGATACCATCGCCGAAGGCCAACAGCAGTGGGAAGATATGCTGAAGGACTTTAACAAAGGTTTCGAGACTGAGGTGGAACACACTTTGTCGTTGAAAGAAGAACATAGGGTGGGTGAACGTGTCCTCGGTGTTGATGAGAGCACAGGCAAACCGATTTCTGTGAAGATAGGCCGTTTCGGTCCGGTGTTGCAGATGGGTAGTGCTGAAGATGCAGAAAAACCGCGTTTTGCACAACTTCCGAAACATCTCACCATAGAGACGGTGAGACTGGAAGATGTGAAAGACCTGTTCCGCCTGCCAAGGACACTTGGCGAGTTTGAAGGCAGCGAGGTGACGGTGGGCACAAGCCGTTTTGGGGCATACGTTCTGCATGATAAGAAATACATCACCATACCAAAAGATGAAGACCCGATGACCATCACGCTTGAGCGAGCCATAGAAATGATAGAGGAAAAGCGTAATGCTTCCTTGAAAAAACTCCTGCAGACCTTTGAAGAAGATGAGAATATACAGGTGCTTATGGGCAAGTTCGGTCCTTATATAAGGTATAAAGGACGCAATTATGGTTTGCCGAAAGAGCTGCATGAGAGAGTGGGCAAACTCACTTTGGAGGAATGCCTGAATGCGGTGAAAGCTTTCTGGAAATGAGGCGCATCTTTCTTGTGGGGTATATGGGCGTGGGCAAGACCGTGAAAGGGCGGAGGCTTGCCACGCAGTTCGGAATGGATTTCGTCGATTTGGATGAATATATCTCCATACAGACGGGAAAGAGTATCTCGCAGATTTTTGCAGAACAGGGGGAAAACGGGTTTCGTATGGTGGAACGCCAGATGCTTCATCATCTTTGCAGGGAAAGACAGGATGTCGTGGTGAGTTGCGGAGGAGGAACACCCTGTTTCTTTGACAACATGGACTATATGAACTCTTGTGGCGAAACAATCTATCTGCAAGCCGATGTCTCATATATACTGCAATCACTTGATTCTGATGATAAGGAACGCCCACTTCTGCATGGGCTGACTGGCAGAGAGCTTGAAGATTTCGTTTGTCGGCAACTCAAAGAGCGCGATGCTTTTTATCGGAAAGCAAAAAAAACGATAGATGCTGTAACTTTCCTGTCTTCCGAATCGTCATAATAATGAGAGTCTCATGAAAAGAATCAGTTTTCAAAACGATATTCTTCCTCTAAAGAATCAGTTGTACAGGCTCGCGTTGCGTATTACAATGACGAAAGAGGATGCAGAGGATATTGTGCAGGATACGCTGATAAGAGTATGGAATCGGCGCGAGGAGTGGGACAAGATTGATTCGTTGCAGGCATATAGCCTCACGGTGTGCAGAAATCTGTCGCTTGACTGCTTGAGAAAGCATGGCAGAGAGCATCTGACGCTTGAAGATGCCGAGGCGGAAACGTTGCAATCCACACCATATAAACGGATTCTTGAGAGAGACAAGGTAAATGTTGTCAAGGCAATCATAAATGGTTTGCCTGAGAAACAAAGGGCAATGATTCAGTTGCGCGATTTGGAAGGAATGAGTTATCGTGACATCGCGCAGGTGATGAATGTCAGCGAAGAACAGGTGAAGGTGACAATCTTCCGCGCACGTCAGGCTGTAAAAAGTAAATATGACAAGATTGAAGACTATGGATTATAAATATATAGAACAGTTATTGGAGCGTTATTGGAATTCGCAGACCACTCTTGAAGAAGAGGAAATCCTGCGTGCTTTCTTTATGCAGGACGATATACCGGCAGGAATGTTGCGATATAAGTCCCTCTTCATGTATGAGGCAGAAGAAAGGGAGTGGGATGTTTTGGATGATGATTTCGATGAGCGTGTGATGGCATCTATAGATGATGGTCAGCAACAGACGTTAATACGCCGTCTGCGCCCGCTGTTCAGGGCTGTAGCCTGCGTGTGTGTCATAGTAACGATTGGCGGACTGATAAATCATTCCCTTAAATATGGCGAAAGCCTTCAAGACGCGCAGATGGCACATTCTGTTGATAGTGTAAGTATAGAGACACCATCAGTTGCAAATGTGAATATCGTAGATAGCATGATGACAGACATCAATCAATAAGAAAACAATTACTCTATTCCTAAAACAAAACAGAAGGAGGGCGCATCAAGATGCACCCTCCTTCGTTGTATTTATCATTTGTATTCGTAATTGATGAGGTCGCCATTGATGTATTGCTCGTATGCCGTGGCATCAATGAGCCCATGTCCCGTCAGGCAGAAGAGCAGGGTCTTGCTTTTGCCTTCTTCTTTACATTTGAGGGCTTCGCGCACTGTTGCGGCAATGGCATGGCAACTCTCCGGTGCAGGAATTATCCCCTCCGAGCGTGCGAATAGGAGTCCGGCATCAAAACTCTCAAGTTGAGGAATATCCATGCCGTGCATGAGTCCGTCTTTTATCAACTGTGAGACGATGGCCCCTGCTCCGTGATAGCGCAGACCACCGGCATGAATGTTTGCCGGTTTGAACTTATGACCGAGTGTGAACATCGGTATGAGAGGTGTGATGCCTGCCTCATCGCCGTAATCGTAACGGAACTCACCTCGTGTAATCTTTGGACAACTGGCAGGCTCGGCTGCTATAAACTCCGTCTTCTTCCCTTGGCGCAGGTTATGGCGCATGAAAGGGAAACAGATCCCGCTGAAGTTACTGCCACCACCAAAACAGGCGATGACTTTATCTGGATACTCTCCTGCCATTTCCATCTGCTTCTCTGCTTCAAGTCCCATGATGGTCTGGTGGAGTGAGACGTGGTTCATCACAGACCCCAGAGTGTATTTACACTTTTCGGGTGTCGTGGTTGCTAGTTCCACCGCTTCGGATATTGCCGTGCCAAGCGACCCGTTGTGATTAGGGTCGTGTGTCAGTATGTCTTTTCCTGCGCGTGTTGACATTGATGGCGAGGCTATGACCTGCGCTCCGAAGGTTTGCATCAGTATGCGACGATAAGGCTTCTGGTTGTAACTCACTTTCACCTGATAGACAGCGGCTTCCAGACCGAACAGGCGTGCAGCGTATGAAAGTGCCATGCCCCATTGTCCTGCCCCGGTCTCGGTGGTGACGTTTGTGATGCCTTCCTGCTTACAGTAATAGCATTGCGGTATGGCAGAATTTATCTTGTGCGACCCAAGAGGGTTGACGCTTTCGTTCTTAAAGTAGATATGTGCAGGAGTGTCGAGGGCTTTCTCTAAGCCATAGGCACGCACGAGTGGTGTGGAACGGTAATTGCGGTAAAGCTCCTGCACCTGCTCGGGTATGTCAATCCACGCCTCTGTAGTGTTTAGCTCCTGTCGGCAACATTCTGTGGCAAATATCTGACTCAGTTCATCAAGCTTCGCTGGTTGACGTGTCTGTGGGTTGAGTAGTGGCTGAGGCTTTTGTGGCATATCTGCCACGATATTATACCATTGCTGTGGCAGTTCGCTGTCAGACAAGAAAAAACGTTTCTGTTTCATTATTTCTTGAGTTTTGCTAATGATTCCTTGATTGTTGCAATCTTTGTCTCGGAGTCTGCTTTCTTCTTTCTTTCGAGTGCTACTACCGCCTCTGGAGCATTTGCTACGAAGCGCTCGTTTGCCAACTTCTTCTCTATGCCGGCAAGGAAGCCCTGCAGATGTTTGAGTTGTGCTTCAAGTTTTTCTATTTCGTCATCAGCGTTCATGAACTTGCCTATAGGCACAGCAAATTCTCTCGTGCCTACCATAAACGTAGAAACGGCATCATTTCCTTGTTCGGTGCATGTGATTTCTGAGAGATTTGCCATCTTTATAATAATGTCCGAGAGCGATAGTTCTCCTATGGTCTGGAGTGTCAGGGGCTCTTTCGGAGGAATGTTCTTCGAGTTGCGGACAGCTCTGACGCCAGCCACAATCTGCTTCATCGTTTCCACATCTTTCAGTAATGCCATCTCTTCTGTGGTAGGCTCGCCGAGTTGCAGGGTTGCCGTCATGATTGACTGCTTGCCGTCGCTCGCTGGCTGTTGGGTATTGACCTGCTGATACAACTCTTCCGTGATGAACGGCATAAACGGATGGAGTATCTTCATCAGAGTGGCGAAGAACTCTTTTGTTGCCTCATATGTCTCTTTATCAATAGGCTGTTGATAAGCAGGCTTTATCATCTCAAGATACCATCCCGAGAACTCGTCCGTGAAGAGTTTGAAGACTGTCATCAAGGCTTCTGATAGGCGGTATTTCGAGTAGAGGTCTTCTATTTCCGCTGTCTGCTCTTTAAGTTTCGCAGCAAACCACTCTGTGGCGGTCTTGTTTGCGTCTGTCGGTGTGTCTGTCACCTGCCATCCGTCTATCAGGCGGAAAGCATTCCATATCTTGTTGCAGAAAGCAGCCCCCTGTTGGCACAGCGCTTCATCAAACAGGATGTCGTTGCCTGCCGGTGCAGCGAGTAACATTCCCATGCGCACTCCGTCAGCACCATATTTGTCAATAAGTGCGATAGGGTCAGGGGAATTGCCGAGCGATTTTGACATCTTCCTGCCAAGCTTGTCTCTCACAATACCTGTGAAATAGACATCCTTGAATGGGAAACGCCCCATATACTCATATCCTGCCATAATCATCCTTGCTACCCAGAAGAATATGATGTCAGGACCTGTCACCAGACATGAGGTAGGGTAGTAGTAGTTGATTTCTTCATTATCAGGATTGTTTATCCCGTGGAAGAGTGATATCGGCCATAACCATGAGGAGAACCAAGTGTCCAATGCGTCTTCCTCCTGTCGCAAGTCGGCAACGGAAGTGGCCTTGCTTCCTTTCTCCTGTGCTAGGCGAAGTGCTTCTTCGGCTGTCTCTGCCACGACGAAACCGCCCTCTGGCATATAATATGCCGGTATGCGGTGTCCCCACCACAACTGACGGCTAATGCACCAGTCCTTGATGTTTTCAAGCCAGTTGCGGTACGTCACCTTATATTTTGAAGGGAAGAAACGTATCTCATCATTCATCACCGGTGGCAAAGCCATATCGGCAAAGTGTTTCATGTTTACAAACCATTGCATGGAAAGTTTCGGCTCGATGGCTACACCGGTACGCTCGGAGCATCCTACCTTGTTGGTGTAGTCCTCCACCTTTTCAAGCAGTCCTGCTTTCTCAAGGTCTTCGGTGATTTGCTTGCGCACATCGAAACGGTCCATCCCCACGTACATGCCGGCTGCTTCTGACAGCGTGCCGTCATCGTTGAAGATGTCAATGGTGTCAAGGCCATGCTTGTCGCCCAACATATAGTCGTTGACATCGTGAGCTGGTGTGACTTTCAGACACCCTGTTCCGAATTCCGTATCCACGTATTCGTCTTCAATGACAGGTATCACGCGACCCACGAGCGGAACAATCACTTTCTTGCCCTTCAGCCATGTGTTCTTCTCATCATTGGGATTGATACACATCGCCGTATCGCCCATGATTGTCTCCGGACGTGTGGTGGCGACAATGGCATAGCGGTCTTCGCCCTCTACGTAATATCTTAGGTAATAAAGTTTGGAGTGCTCTTCCTTATATATAACCTCTTCATCGGAAAGGGCTGTCAGGGCTTTCGGGTCCCAGTTCACCATACGCACACCACGATAGATGAGACCTTTATTATACAGGTCAACGAACACGCGGATGACGCTCTTTGAACGCTCTTCATCCATGGTGAATGCCGTGCGGTCCCAGTCGCAACTTGCTCCCAGTCGGCGAAGCTGTTTCAGGATGATGCCTCCGTGCTCCTCAGTCCACGCCCAAGCGTGCTTGAGAAATTCCTCGCGCGTGAGGTCCTGCTTCCTTATGCCTTCTGCAGCAAGTTTGTTCACCACTTTTGCCTCGGTGGCTATGCTGGCATGGTCAGTGCCGGGCGCCCAACAGGCGTTCTTTCCGTCCATGCGTGCCTTGCGCACGAGGATGTCCTGTATGGTGTTGTTCAGCATGTGCCCCATATGCAGCACACCAGTCACATTCGGTGGTGGTATTACTATGGTGTATGCCTCTCTTCCGTCTGGCTTTGATGAAAACAGTTTGTTGTCAAGCCAGTACTGATACCATTTGCTCTCTACCTCGCTGGGGTTATAATTCTTGTCAAGTGCCATATCTTTTATTTTATTCCTTATTATATATTAATATATGTGCCGACATCTAATTTGCTCTGCAAAAGTAGCAAAAGTTTTCTTCTTTTGGTCGGTTATTGATGATTATTCTTTCCGCCCCTTTCTGCGGACTTTTGGGGTCATATAAGTCCGATGAAAACTCTATTTGTAACTGTCAGTAAATCTATGCTTTCTCATTCTTGCCTCGTCCTCTTCCGCTCGGAGCCTCCAAATCGTCGTGACAATTTGAGTAAATCGTCGTGACAAGTTGGGCAAATCATCGTGACAATTTGAGTAAATCGTCGTGACAAGTTGGAGGCTCTGTTGGCTTGATGCCGAGGCATCGTCTTTTCTGCTTCGAAGTATAGTATGTTCAAGAGTGACTTGTAGAAGGTCGGAAATTGTCCTATTTTGATTTTTTAATGACCTTTATTTTGTTCTAAAGTGTTTATGTCGAACTCACATCAATGTATGCAAATAAAAAGATGACGATATGTGTGTCATTTTGTTATAAAAAGAAGGCTATTTTGCTTATTTTCTTTACGCTTCCTTGTCATAAAGAAATATAAGGTAAATTTTTCTAAATTAAAGGTTGCGAATTGTGAAAAAATGTGTATCTTTGTCCGCATTATGCACATAGTTCTATATAAGTTGTGCGCGCAAACAATAAGATGAATTATTAATTTAAATTACATAAAAGTTGTATGAATAGGTTATTTATTGCATTCTGCTTCGCCTTGTTTGGGTGTGCCATCACTATGGCGCAGACCATAACGGGTACGATAGTGGATGAGACAAACGAACCTGCTATTGGCGCAACTGTCAAAGTCAAGAATGGTAAGGCGAATGCTGTTACCAACATTGACGGACATTTCTCAATTACGGCAAAAGCAGGTGCAACGTTGGTGATTAGTTATGTCGGGTATGACAATTTGGAGGTCAAAGCCCAGAATGGCATGAAGGTAAAACTTAAAGCGTCTGCAACAAACATTCAGGAGGTGGTCGTTACTGGTATGCAGAAGATGGATAAACGTCTGTTTACGGGAGCAACGACAAAGATTGATGCAGACAAGACGAAGCTCGATGGTGTGGCTGATGTCAGCCGTGCGCTCGAAGGTCGTGTGGCCGGTGTGTCGGTACAGAACGTATCTGGTACGTTTGGTACGGCTCCAAAGATTCGCGTCCGTGGTGCAACGTCAATCTACGGTAGTTCCAAACCACTGTGGGTGATTGATGGTGTGATTCAGGAGGACGCTGTGGATGTTAGTGCTGATGACCTTTCTTCAGGTGATGCTGTGACGTTGATTTCAAATGCTATTGCCGGTCTGAGTGCTGATGATATTGAGAGTTTTCAGGTGCTGAAAGATGGTAGTGCAACATCTATATATGGTGCGCGTGCCATGGCTGGTGTGGTGGTCATCACCACTAAGCGCGGACGTCCGGGTCGCTCAACTATCAACTATACAGGTGAGTTCACTATGCGTTTGAAGCCATCTTATCGCGATTACAATATCAGTAACTCGCAGGAGCAGATGGGTATATATAAAGAAATGGCAGACAAGGGTTGGCTGGAGTTTGCTTCGTTGGCAAACAGTTCAACATCAGGTCTGTATGGACGTATGTATAACCTCATGGCAACATACGACAAGACGTCTGGCAAGTTTGGACTGCCAAATACGGATGCTGCCATGGCAGGGTATCTGCAGGAGGCAGAGTTCCGTAACACAGACTGGTTTGACAAGCTCTTTAATAATAACGTAGTGCAGAACCATAGCGTCAGCATTTCTACGGGTACGGAGAAAGCCAATCTGTATGGTTCGGTGAGTGTCATGACAGACCCGGGTTGGACCAAGGATAGTGAGGTGAGACGTTATACGGCAAACATGAACGCTACGTTCAATCTGTCAAACAAACTCTCTGTCAGCATCCTGACTAATGGTTCATATCGTGACCAGGAGGCTCCTGGTACATTGGCTCGTAGTACTGACGTGGTGAGTGGTGCTGTCAACCGTTCGTTTGACATTAACCCATTCTCATACGCATTGAATACGTCACGTACTCTTGACCCTAATGGTGATTACAAGCGTAATTTTGCTCATTTCAACATCTTTGATGAGTTGGATAACAACTATATACAGCTTAATGTCTCGGATATGAAATTCCAGGGTGAAGTGTCATGGAAGCCTATTCAGGGACTGGAGTTGAAGGCTTTGGGTGCATATCGTACACAACGCACTTCACAGGAGCATTTCATCCTGAACGAGAGTAATCAGGCCGAGACCTACCGTGCAGGTGTGGGCGACCCTAACATTCAAGATTCAAACCCTTACCTTTATAGAAATCCGGATGACCCGAACTCATTCCCTATCTCTGTAATGCCGAGAGGTGGTATATATACTGTCAACCATTATAGTGTTGACCAGTATGACTTCCGTGGAACGGCACAATATAATAAGGTGTGGAATGAAACTCATATCATGAACCTCTTTGCAGGTATGGAAGCCAATAAGACAAACAAGGACCAGACCTATAATTCGGAGTATGGCGTTGACTATAACGCAGCCCGCGAAGTAACGATCACTCCAGAGTTCTTCAAGCAGGCAAAGGAAGAGGGTACGACTCTCGCTTCGTTTGCAAAAGGATGGACAAGAAGTGTCGCATATTTCGCTAATGCCACTTATTCATATAAGGGACGTTATACGGTGAACGGCACTTATCGTTATGAGGGTACGAACAAGCTCGGTCGTTCACGTTCTGCCCGTTGGTTGCCTACATGGAACGTTTCCGGTGCATGGAATGCACATGAGGAGGGATGGTTCCAGAACTGGGCAGCAGAATCAAACTACTGGTTCTCACACTTCACGATGCGTGCATCATATTCCCTGACTGCCGACCGCGGTCCGTCATCAGTAACCAATGCACTTCCGATATATTATTCTACTAATGTATGGCGTCCGCAGGGCGACCAGATTGAGCCGGTTATCGGACTGTATGATATCGCAAACACAGAGTTGACGTATGAGAAGAAGCACGAGTTCAACCTCGGTGTTGATGCAGGTTTCTTCAATAACAGACTCAACATGAACTTTGATATCTATTGGCGTGACAATTATGACCTGATAGGATACATTCAGACCATAGGTGCTGGCGGTTTCATCGATAAACTTGCTAACGTAGCTTCCATGAAGTCAAACGGTGTGGAGCTTACCATCTCTTCACAGAATATCCATACTAAGGATTTCAACTGGACAACAGACTTTACGTTCTCTTATGCTCACAACGAGATTACTGACCTCAAGTCAAAGTCGAATGTGATAAGCCTGATCACAGGCAATAGCTCATCTCACTTCCGTGAGGGTTATCCTGTGTCTGCCCTCTTCTCAATTCCGTTTATGGGGTTGAGCGATCAGGGTATTCCACAGATACTGAACGAGGATGGAGATTTGACAACTACCAATATCAACTTCCAGGAGTATGAGAAGTTGGACTTCCTGAAGTACGAAGGTCCTACAGAGCCTCCTTACACAGGTGGTTTCAATAATATGCTGACATATAAGAACTGGCGTTTGAACGTCTTCTTTACCTATGCTTTTGGTAATAAGGTGCGTCTTGACCCTTCGTTCTCTGCAGCTTATTCAGACATGTCGGCTATGCCGAAGGAATTTAAGAACCGTTGGGTTATGCCGGGTGATGAAGCATATACGGATATTCCTGTGATACTCTCAAGGCGTCAGTATTATGACAATTCGCAACTCAGTTATGCTTATAATGCATACAACTATTCTACAGCACGTGTGGCAAAAGGTGATTTTATACGTCTGAAAGATATTTCTCTCACTTATGATGTGCCAAAGACTTTCATTCAGAAGATTGGTCTGAACTCTGCATCGTTGAAACTGGATGCTACGAACCTCTGTCTGATTTATTCAGATAAGAAGCTCAATGGTCAGGACCCTGAATTTGTTAACTCAGGTGGTGTGGCTACTCCTCTTGCAAAGCAGTTTACGTTTACTCTGCGTTTAGGCATGTAATTGATGTATGGAATAACTATAAAGAAGGAAAGAATTATGAAAAGATATATTAAATCCTTATCAGTATTTTTTGCAGCCATTACCGTTATGTTCAGCATGACGGGATGTTCTGACAGTTTCTTGGATCAGACTCCCGATGAGCGTGTGGAACTGACAACTGTGGACCAGGTGATACAATTGTTGGCTACTGCTTATCCTCAGGGTAACTATGGCTGGCTGTGTGAGATTTCAAGTGACAACATTATTGATATCAACGCTCCGTTCCTCGCTACACAGAGTAATGGCTCAGAGGTGTTGGTACATTATAACCTGAATTCGTATGAACGTATGGACGATGAGGCTTATCGTTTTGAACCGATAAAGTCATCTACAGGTTCAGACTCTCCGTCAACAATATGGGAGAATATGTATCAGGCTATCGCTGTAACGAATCATGCGCTTGCTATCTTGGATGAGATAAAAGTGAAGCAAGGCATCACAGATGATGATCAGATGAGCGAACAGATGAAAGCAGCTTATGCCGAGGCATATTTGGCTCGTGCCTATGCACATTTCTTACTCGTCAACATCTTCTCTCAGGCTTATAAGAATGAAGAGGCAAGCAAGAAAGATATCGGCATACCATACGTTACTGAAGCTGAAAATGTGGTGTTGAAGGATTATGACCGTAGTAATGTCACCGACACTTATGCAAAGATTGGTGAGGATTTGGAAAAGGGTCTTGCATGGGTGAATGATGTAAATTATACGATGCCGAAATGGCACTTCAACGTTCATGCCGCTCATGCGTTTGCAGCACGTTATTATCTCTATAAGAGAGACTACGAAAAGGTCATCGCTCACGCTGATGCCGTGCTCGGTACAGACCCTGTGGCATTGCCTTCGATGCTGATGGACTATTCTAAGTTTGATGATTGTACAAGTTCAACCGACTATGCCGAGATATGGCAGTCGCCATACACAAATGATAACATCATGCTGATGGCAACATATTCCGTTCAATGGCGTCGTTCTGTCGGTTGTCGTTACGCAACTGCAGGAAAGGCATTACGCGACATCGTGTTCCACCTCGGTCCGAACTGGAACTGGTATTTGATGCCAGCATGTGGTGTCGGTGGCGGTACGTTCTATGACGGAACGAGCGACCATGGTTTCGCAAGTTCACGTATTGCCGAGCGTTTTGAATACTCGGATAAGGTGGCAGGAATCGGTTATCCACATATCATCCGCCGTGAGTTCACATGCACAGAACTGCTTTTGGAAAGAGCTGAGGCTAAACTGCTGAAGGTAAATCCAGATATTGATGGCGCTGTAAATGACATGATTGCTTACGAGGCAAGCCGTCAGTCGTTCTCAGAGGAGAACAAGGCTTTCTATTTCACAGCCATGCAGCCATTGACCAAAGAACTTATTGAGAAGTGGTACACGAATCTAAGACACAGTAATGTGTTTGAAAACTGGGATTTCACGCAGAATATGAGTCCTGATTTCATCGTGCCAAAGGAATGTGTCGTATATATGAACTGCCTGAACGATATGCGTCGTTATGACACAGCATATTCCGGCTTACGTTTCTTTGACTTGAAGCGTTTTGGTATTGAGTACTCTCATGTATATAGCATTGATGCGATAGAATATAAGTTGACATGGAATGACCCTCGTCGTGCCATAGAGGTGCCACAGGAGGTGTTGGCAGCCGGTCTGCCTTCATCCCGTCCGGAGGTTCCGCTGGTGAGCAAGCCATCGCCTGAAATGCGTTTTACAGGTAATATGATAGCAGAAAAATAGGAGGAACAGATTATGAAAAAGATTATATATTCGATATTGTTATGTTTTGCGGTTTCAATGCCGTTGGCGTTTGTGTCCTGCTCGGATGACGACTTCGGTCCGTCAATCTTTGATCCGACAGATTATCCTTTGGATCAGACGCTCTACACTTTCCCGTTGGACACGTTCTGTAAAAAGAACTTCCTTGAGCCATACAATTTGAAGTATCTGTACAAGATGCAGGATGTGGGTTCGGATATGAACTATAATCTGGTGCCTTGCACTTACGATCAGAGCATCAATCTTGCTGTGCTCTGTAAGTATCTTTGGTATGATGTGTATAAGAACTATGTGGAGGATGGTGAAGTGTTCTTGAAGACTTATTCGCCGCGTATCATCCATGTCATCGGTTCGCCAGCGTTCAACCCTGCACAGGGTACTGAGGTGTTGGGAACAGCCGAAGGCGGTCTGAAGATAACTCTGTATAATGCCAATAACCTCTCTCCAGATAATATTGACTACATGAATGAGTATTTCTTCAAGACGATGCACCACGAGTTCTCTCACATCTTGAACCAGAACTTCAACCGTCCGACCGACTTTGACCGCATCTCAAACGGTAAGTATAATCCAGTCAGTTGGAATGATACTCATGACTCGGTTGCTGTCAGTCAAGGTTTTGTTTCCCCTTATGCTTCTTCACAGGCTCGTGAGGATTGGGTAGAGGTCATCGCCAACTATATTGTGAAAGATACCATTACGTGGAACAAACTCCTCGCATCGGCTTCTTATCAGTGGGAATATGTGATTGATGTGCCTGCAGCACATTGGGACAAGATAAATGCCCTTGTTGAGCAAGGTAAGGCTAATCGCGACTCTGTGGGCTATTTCGTCCGCTCGACATCAACATCAGGCGACGATGACGCTACTTATGGTATCGCTCGTAAGTCTATACAACGCGATGCCAATAATATGTATGCCGTTACTGATGAGGATGGGAAGATGATTTATCTGCATACATCTGGTGTGCAGGGTGATGCCGTAATCCGTCAAAAACTTGATATGGTGAGGTCATGGTTGAAAGAGCACTTCAATATGGATCTTGATGCGGTGCGTATGGCTGTACAGCATCGCCAGTGGCTAACAGATGAAAAGGGCGATTTCATTTTTGATGAGGATGGCAACTTTATCAATAATTTGACTTATGTACGTCCTGATGGTACTACCTTGATGGAAGAACTCCGCAAGGAAGTGGAACAGTATAAGAAGAAATAAGGAACGAACCATTAAAGAATACTGAAATATGAAAAAGATATTATTATATACTTTGGCTTTTGCGGTCATCTTCAATTTCTCGGCATGTAAAAACGAGGAAGATGATATTTTTGACGATAGTGCGGCTAATCGTATAACAAAGGCCATCAACCAGTATAAGGAGCGTTTTGCTTCTTCTCCTGGTGGGTGGACTATGGAGTATTATCCTACAAACGGTTTAGAATATCCTACCGGTTCGGGTTACCTTCTCCTTGCTGATATCAAGAAAGACGGTACGGTGCGATTTGCTATCAATAATGATGCAACGGGTTACGAATACTATGAAGATACCTCATTGTGGGAGATGATACGCGACACAGGTCCTGTCATTTCATTCTCGACATATAACGAAGTGCTACACATGTTCTCTGACCCTGCTATCTACGACACAGGTAACGGCCTTGAAGGCGATTATGAGTTTGTCGTGATTGATTTGCCGGAAGATGGCAATACGGCTATGATAAAGGGCAAGAAGCGCGGAGTCTATGTGCGTATGACAAAACTTCCTGCAGGTACTGACTACCGTGCTTATCTGGAGGATGTGAATGAAAAGCAGGCAGAACTCTTCTCTGCGACAGCTCCGAACAAGTTGCTTATGACATTAGGTGAGGACTCTATGTATGTGGAGCAGATGTCAACGATGATTCCGAACATCTATCCTGTCTCTGGTGATGCTATCGCCAACGAGAGTTATCACCCATGTATCCTGTTGAATGTAGATGGGAAATATGTGTTGCGCTTCAGGGCAGAGGTTGAGATAGATGGAGTCGAGACCACAGAGCAGGAATTTATCTGGAATCCTGAACTTAGAATGTTTGTTGGTGTAAACGATGAGACATGTACGCTTCAGGGAGAGAATCCTGTTGATTTCTTCAAAAAGGCACTTGAAGGTGGGTCAAGAGCTTGGCAATGGGATATGAAATCCAATATGTCAGCACCGGTGAGCGCAATACTTGACAATATCAATAATCAGTTTATAGCTGTTAATAAAAACTATTCGCTGTCGTATATACAGTTAAAGTTCAAGTCAGGACAGTGCCAGATGGTGCTCGGCTATAAGACTTCGAAGACTGCAACGACAAAGGTGGCATATAATTTTGATTATTCTTCCAATGCAGATGGAGTGGCTCTCTCATATACCGGTCCAGAAACAACGGCTGGTGAGAATATCCTAAAGAGGGTTACGGCTATCCAGGATATGATAAATGTGTTGAATGGTAGTCTTACGGTTAAGGCTTCAGATGCGCCACTGGATTATACCAATCTGAAACTGATACCTTCTGCAAAGGCAGACGATTGGTTTGATGTGACCTATAAATAATTCAAAATAATACTTATGTCTAAACGGATTTTATTTGTATTCCTGATTGCTTGTGCTGGTGTGAGTGCCTATGCACAAGATGCTGTCTCACCAAAGGAGACAAGGGGATACGCAGTTGTAAATGGAAAGATGCACAATTTCAGGTCAGAGCGTCTAAATGCTCCGTCGAAACGTGCAGAGGGTGCTTTGAAAAGGCACAATGCTGGTAGGAAGACCGCTTTTATCAATGGAGTGTATTACAAGCGTCCTGATGGAACGTTGTATCGTGCCATGGATAAAGATTACAGCGGGTTCTATTCTGTCGATGTCATGGCTCCTCCTTTCAAGAATATGCCGACAAAGGTTCATTCTGTTGAGAGTCTGGGAGATGTGACGTGGGAGTTGAGGTATCTTGATTCTTCGGAAGATGTGACAGAGAATTATGATGCCGAACACAAGGTGTTTAACATGCCTATTGTTGTCCCGCCTTACTATATCGCTGCACCTACAATGATACAGATGGTGTCAGAATTTCAGTTGGGAGAGATAAATATGTATCGACTGTATGACCTGACGGCATATACACGCTATATGTCTGCCTTTGAGATGGCTCCTTTGACATTTGTTGACGAGCATTATCGCTTGGATGATGTTTGGAATAGTGACTTTATTGATACAGGGTATGCATTTGGAAACGGTGTGATAGAAGACGGGGGCAATAAGTATGAGGTTTATGGTCTGCAGCAGACTTATGGTCGTCTTACTTCTCCGTTGTACGTGCAGGATGTTTTTTCACAGATTGTATCACGTTCAAAGAATCCGATACCAAAGGGCGTGGAGCTTGTTATGAAGGTGTTTAATCCTGTTACAGGTAAGGATTATGATGTGTTGACTGCAACAGCTGACGACCTTATCCCTGATGCCAAGAATCCTTATCGTACGGATTTTGCCGACAAGACTTATTTCTATTGCCTGACTTTCTCTCATAAGGTGAAGGATGAGTTCGGCAATGTCACGGTTCAGCCTTTTGTGGTTGATGACTCGGTGGCTGTTTCTATAAATATATCCCAAGAGGGGGTGGATTTGGGATTTCGCGGATTTGAGAACCCACGTGAAGATGCTTTGTCGGATGCTTTGATTGTGGTAAGGGATGGCGAAAGTCTCAGTTCTTTCAACTATGGTATGCAGTATGGATTGAAACTTGCCTTTACCGGTTTTATGGATGGTATCGAAATAATTGATTCATTGGAATATAATCAGATAACCTTTGATTCCTCAACTGGTATGCCAAATAAGGCTGCCTTTGTTTATACTGCAGCCCCTTGGTTCGGTTCAGAATATGATAAAGATGGGAAATTGGTGATACATACCGGTGGCGAGCCTTTCTATCAGTTCGAAAATCTCCCGGAATGGGTTACAAGAGCTGATGTAGATGTGTCACGTTGGGCGAGTGAGGATGTTCCTTCACTTAATTCCATCATTTTTGCTTGCGAGCCTCTGCCAAAGGGTGTTAAGAGCCGTGCTGCAAGGGTGCGTATCGTCGGGCGTGGAGTGATGTCAAAACAGGAAATCATCCTCTTGCAGGGCGATGCCACCGGTGTTCAGGCTATCGAAAGCGGAAAGTTCGACAAGGGCACTCGGATGACATACAATCTCTCAGGACAACGCGTATCAAAGAATTATAAGGGTGTTGTGCTCGTAGGTGGTAAAAAATATGTGAACAGATAAAGATACGGTTTTTATAAAATCGGTCAGTTAAACGGAGTCCGAATCTTCTTTTATACAGATGATTCGGACTTTTCTTTTAGGTGGATTCTATTGATGACTGATTTTGGTTGAAATAATGTTTTTGTAGATTTGATAAATGTCAATAGATTTGATAATGTTGCCAAAATGTTTGCTGTTTTAACGAAAATGCTGTATATTTGCATCAAAATATCTATGAGAGATAGATTTTTGATGTGTTTTTAATGTTTTATTTCAAAATTTCATGATTATGGTAAAAAGATTACTTTTAGTGATGATGGTTGCTTGTTTGGGTATGGGCAACGCTTTTGCAAAATCTTCATCTCGCCTCATTGCAAATAAGGCGCAAAATAAGAAAGAGTTTGCAGTGAAGAATCTTCAGTCCTTGAAGAGTGCTGTACATCAAGAGGCTAGCGAGGTGCAGCTTTCCTCAAAGGATATAGCAAAAGGTCGGAAGACTGCTTTCGCAGATGGTCTGTATTATAATCGCCCTGGTGGCACTTTGTATCAGGCTTGGGACAAGGAAGGCATGGGTTATCGTGCAATTCGTCTGCTTGCTCCTCCTTTTAAGGAGTGTAGCTTTAAGACCTATGCTCCAGCAAGTGCAGACACTTTAGGATGGGAGTTCCGTTATCCGAGTGCAACCCATAATGTGTACGAATATTTCAATAAGCAGGACAGTACGTTCACTATGCCGGAATTGTATGGTGGATATGGATATTGTGCTCCTGTAATGATACAGGGAGTAAGTGAATTCCAGTTGGGAGAGAAGAGCAAGTTATATACCAGTCTGTCTGACTATCCTCGCTATATTGCATCGATGGAGACAGAAACGATGTCATTCTTTGATGACCATACTTCAGTAATAAATTATATGGGATGGGGAGTCTTGGATAATTACTATTTGTTTGGAAGTGGTACGTATAAAGGTGATAAGGCCATAGGTTTCTCACAGGAGTTTGAGGCTCCGGCAGGGCCTATGTATGTTGATGACATATTTGCAAGTGTAATCTCATTCTCGGAGAATCCTATCCCAGAGGGTAAGGAGGCAAGGATGGTTGTCTATAACCCGGAAACAAAAGAAGTATATGCAAGGTTGACAGCAACGGCTGAAGATCTTGTTCTTGATGAGGAAGAATCACCATATTCTACAGACTACGGAGATGTGTATTTCTTCAATATTACATTCTCACATAAAGTGGAAGATGAGTTCGGAAGTCTTACGATTGAGCCGTTCACAATTGATGGTCCTTTCGTGGTGGAGACTGATCTTACTGATGAGGGCGTGGATATAGGGTTCCGTGGTTGTATGAACCCAGACGAGGATGCAATGATAGAAGCGTATGAGTTGTATGAAAAAGATGGTGAGGTTAAAGGTTTCTCATATAAGACTCCTCTTTCTGTTAACCTTTCATTCACAGCATTTTTTGATGGTGCACAGGTCTATGGCGCTAAGACGGAAGAAGGTTACATTGACGTAGGTGATGCTGAGGTAAAGATCGAAACTGATGGTACTTCTGAGGACTACGCACTCGTGCGTACTGCAGTGCCTTGGTATGGCTTTGAATATGATGAAGATGGCTATTTAGTTGTCTTGACAGATGGTGAAGAACAGTACTTCCTTGACGAGCTTCCTGATTGGGTGACAAGTGTATATGCTGATGTAAGCGAGTGGGATGGTGATGATCTTCCTGCATTCAACGCTTTGTATTTCGAATGCGAGGCGCTTCCAAAGGGCGTAGATGGCCGTGCAGCAACATTAAAGGTTGTTGGTCGTGGCATCGAGTCAGAGCAGACGATCACTCTCCTGCAGGGTAATGCTACAGGCATCAATGATATCGCTGTCAAGAATGTTGTGAACAATGGTAAGGCAATGTACAACCTTTCTGGTCAGCGCGTGTCAAAGAACTACAAGGGTGTGATACTCCGTGAGGGTAAGAAATATCTCAATAAGTAAGATTTATATAAGACAATATGAAAGTGCCAGGCAGGAAAGTCTGGCACTTTTTGTTATCGTGCCGAATTTTTTGTAATTTCGCAAAATAGAAATACAAAAAACAATAAATATCATGAAACGAATAATTTTCAGCCTTATTGCTTTTGTTGTTTTGCTGATAGGTGTCAATGCAGAGCGTATCCCCGTGGCAAAAGCGCGGATGAAAGCCGGTGTTAATACGACGTTGGTATATACCGCAGAAACAGCAGGCAAGGCAGACTTCTATGTGTTCCAAAAATCTCAAGGCTTTACTATTGTTGCCGCTGATGATGTGGTGGGTGATGTGGTGTTGGGCCGTGTGGATGATGGTGAGTTTGATTACAGCAAGATGCCTGACAACTTGAAATGGTGGCTGTCGCAGTATCAGGAGCAGATAGAATATCTACGCCAGAAGGCTGCAAAAGGCGAAGAGGTGAGTGTGAAGGTCGCAGAAGGAGAAGCAGAGGTGATTGTGGCTCCTTTGCTTGGAGGCGTAACGTGGGACCAGGGAGACCCGTATAACCGTCTGTGTCCTTCCGATGATGGCGGACGTTGTGTGACAGGGTGCGCCGCAACAGCGATGGCAATGGTCATGTATTACCACAAGTGGCCACTACAAGGCACGGGCAAACATTCATATAGGTGGAACGGCAAAACACTTTCTGTGGATTTCAGCCAGTCTTATTATGACTGGAGTAATATGCTGGATTCTTATTATAATTATACTGAAACACAGGCTGATGCTGTGGCAAAACTGATGTATGACTGTGGTGTATCTCTTGATATGCAATATGGGTCAGCAGGAAGTAGTGCTTCTCCACTTGCGCCATGTGATGCGTTGCCAAAATACTTTAAGTATAAAAGTTCGCTCAAATATTATTTCCGTGACAATTACAAGAACAAATGGAATGATCTGTTGAAAACGGATCTGGACAGACATCTTCCAATCCTCTATTCCGGTTATGACTCTTCGGGTGGAGGTCATGGCTTTGTGTGTGACGGATATGATTCGGATGACTATTTCCATTTTAATTTCGGATGGTCGGGGTCTGGCAACGGATGGTATCTGTCCTCAATTGCTGGGGAATTTCCAAACAGTCAAATTGTCATTATGGGAGTAGAGCCGATAGGTGAACCGGTGGTAGTTGGTAAACTGAATTATACGAAATTAAACAATGAGAAAGTTGAAGTGGCTCGTCCTGCTTCTGCTTCCGATTATGCTGGCGACATTACGATACCTTCTTCGGTGACTATTGACGGCAGCGAATATACAGTTGTGAGCATCGCGACACAGGCATTTGTAGGATGTACAGGGCTGAAATCACTTGTCGTGCCTTCTACCATCACTATGATAGGAGCGAATGCGTTTGTGGGATGTTCTGCTTTGGAAAATATTATGTTTGAGTCAAATGTCCCTTTTGCTGACGTTAAATCCAATTTGTTTGACGTGGATACTTATAATGCGACTCGCTTGTGTGTCCCAGCAGGTTGTATAAATGCTTATTCGGATGCTGTGCCATGGAAGTATTTTGCTACAATCGCTGATGCTGCCGGTGCTGAGCAAAATAATGGTAAGTGGGAAAAGATGATGTCAGGAACCGCGACGTGGAAATATTGCGCTGACGTTTTTTCTTCTAAGGTTGCAAATGTAAATACTTATAAAAGAAACAGTGAGTCGGGTACAACGCAGATTCTTATTACTAATTGGGGAAATGATGTACAGTTGTCGATGAAACTTACTGAAAAAACAGGTGCTGTCACCATATCACAGCAATATACGGGGGCGATGTGGGGTGAGTATGGACGTCTTTCGATACAGACAAGTGGTGTTGGCAGTTATGATGAAGTCAATCAACAGATGATACTTCCTGTGACATACGGATTGCCTGATCTTGGAGTAGGATATTATGCGGTGAGGGGAACTGATACGTTACAGTTCGTCGGTGAAGGTATAAAGAATTATGCTATCTCGGTGAGAGGTGTAGAGGCGGCAAAAGACTTTGATGACGGCAAGGGCGAGCAGGATATCCTTCTTGCGCTTGGCAAGGATGTGCAGAAGATAAAATATGTCATTAAGCCTACATATATCACGGCGGATGAAGCCGATACGATAGTTTCAATGATTGCTGACGGAAGAATCACTGCGCAGGAATATGACGTAAAGGACAAGTCGTCACTTACAGTATTATATCCACGTTCTGGAAAATATGCAGTGGTGATGGCGACCATATCTGATGAGGGAGTAGTCGCAAAGAGTGCTTATAAGAACATCACTTATGCTTCTGCCAATGGTTGGAAGGTGTTGGGAGAAGCTCCGTATAAGGACGACTTTGTGGCGAGTGTATTTACCAAGGTGGCTCAATATGAATATCCTGTGACAGTGGAGGAGAGCGTGGCTCATCCTGGTCGTTTCCGCCTGAAGGACCCTTATGGCAAGGTGTATCCACCGAATAAGGATGGAAAGAAGACGACAGACAGAGTGACGGTATATATGGAGATAGATGCCACAGACCCTATGGCTGTGTTTATTCCTTCACATCAGGATATGAATGTCAACCTCAATGATAAGACGCATGGCGAGATGAGCATATCCAGTCGTGCTGCCGAAGCTATGGATGGTGGCAAGACTTTGGAAGAGGTGAAGGCCGAAGGTCTATGTGGCTCAATCACGGATTGTGTGATTACGTTCCCAAAGAATACGTTGTCGGTTTATTTCCCATTATATTCTCCAGACTGGAATGATGCAAACATCCATGGCACTTTCCGCCTTGATTTGTCGGGACTAATAACGGCTATCACTCCTATCGCCATTGAGCAACGCCACGCTGATGGTCCTACCTATAATCTTAATGGAGTGCGGGTGAACAACCATTATAAAGGATTCGTTATTAAGAACGGAAAGAAATATATCCGCAGATGAAACATACAAGGGAAGAGAAAATAGAGGCTTTCGGGCGACTGCTTGACGTGATAGACACGTTGCGCGAGAAATGTCCGTGGGACAGGAAGCAGACCAATATCAGCCTGCGCCCGAACACTCTGGAAGAGGTCTATGAACTGTGTGATGCCATCCTTAAGGATGATACGCAGGATATATGTAAGGAGTTGGGCGATGTGCTGATGCATTGTGTCTTCTATGGCAAGTTGGGAGAAGAAAAGGCGCAGTTCGATATGGCTGACATCTGCAACCGTGAGTGTGAGAAACTCATCTACCGTCATCCTCATGTCTATGGTGATACAACGGCAGAAACCGCCGAACAGGTGCTTAAGAACTGGGAACAGTTGAAGACTCATGAGAAAGACGGAAATAAGACTGTGCTCAGTGGAGTTCCATCTTCACTACCATCTTTGATAAAGGCGGCACGTATTCAAGAGAAAGCCAGTAATGTGGGTTTCGACTGGAAACAGCCTGCGGATGTGTGGGCGAAAGTGGAAGAGGAACTTGATGAACTGAAAGCCGAATTGGCAAAGGGTGATAGAGAGAAGGCGGAGCGTGAAATGGGCGATTTCATCTTCTCTTTAGTGAATGCAGCACGTCTGTATGACATCAATCCTGATACTGCTCTCGAATATACTAATCAAAAGTTTATCCGACGATTCGGTTACGTTGAGGAGCGCACCATAAAGGCAGGACGTTCTTTGAGGGAAATGACTCTTGATGAGATGGATGCCCTTTGGGAGGAAGCTAAGTCTCAGGATTAAAAAATATAAAAAACACTATTTCTTTTTACCTGTTGTGCTAAAAATAGTCAATATGGTAAGGGTTATCATTTATATTTATTACCTTTACCCCAAATTGTCATGTCCGTAGCATGATATTGTCAGGGAAATACAAAATAATAAATATAAATGCAGTTTAGATGGAATTACGTACCTCCTACACCGAACGAACAGAAGGCGGCTGAAGAGCTTGCTACGCAGATAGGCAAAAGCCCTATTGTGGCTCGTTTGCTTATTGAGCGTGGCGTCACTACTGCGGAAGATGCAAGGCGTTTTTTTCGCCCGCAGTTGACCAACCTGCACGACCCGTTCCTGATGAAGGACATGGACCTGGCAATTGACCGCCTCAATGCAGCATTAGGCAGAAAGGAGCATATACTTGTATATGGCGATTATGACGTTGATGGTTGTACGGCTGTTGCTTTGGTGTATAGGTTTCTGCGTCAATACCACACCAATATCGATTATTACATCCCAAGTCGGTTTGAAGAAGGCTATGGTGTCAGTGATAAGGCGTTGGAATATGCTGTGCAGTCTAATGTGAGTCTTATCATCATTCTTGATTGTGGCATTAAGGCGAATGCACAGATTGCACGTGCCAAGGCATTGGGCATAGATTTTATTGTCTGCGACCATCATATGCCTGATGAGGAGTTGCCGGAGGCTGTGGCTGTGCTTAACCCCAAGCGTGAGGACAACACCTATCCTTTCCGCCATCTGTGTGGGTGTGGTGTGGGGTTCAAACTCATGCAGGCATTTGCAAAGAGTAATGGTATTCCTTTCAGCAAACTTATCCCTCTGCTTGATTTCTGTGCGCTTAGCATAGTGGCTGACATAGTGCCTATGATTGGTGAAAACCGTATTCTCTGTTATAATGGGTTACGTCAGATAAACAGCGCTCCAAGTACAGGTCTGAAAGCCATTATTCATGTGTGTGGGCTTGATGACCGTGAGATAACGATAAGCGACATCACCTTTAAGATAGGTCCGCGCATCAATGCCGCGGGGCGTGTGGAGAATGGGCGTAAGACTGTTGACCTATTGGTGGAACGCGATTACGACACTGCCCTCACGCTTGCTGATTATGTGAACGAGACCAATGAGCATCGGCGCGATTTGGATAAGCAGATGACGGAAGAAGCCAATCAGATTGTTGCACACCTGTCTGAAAAATATGAGAAGAATCTCAATGCGTTGGTGCTGTATGATGAGAACTGGACAAAAGGTGTTGTTGGCATTGTTGCCTCACGTCTTTCAGAACTGTACATCAGACCTACGATAGTTTTTGCCCGCAGTGGCGACTATGCTACGGGTTCGGCACGTTCCGTTGCTGATTTCGACATCTATAAAGCCATAGAGAGTTGTCGCGACCTGTTGGATAATTTTGGTGGACATACCTATGCCGCAGGACTCACGATAAGGGTGGAGAACATCCCTGAGTTCCGTCACCGTTTCTGTGCGTATGTAGATGAGCATCTGACTTCGCAACAGAAGGAGGCTGTAATAAACATTTCTGCACAGCTTGATTTTAGCGATATTACAAACAGATTGCGTAATGACTTGAAGCGTTTTGAGCCATTCGGTGTGATGAACGAAAAGCCTTTCTTCTGTACACGTCGTGTCTATGACTATGGCACAAGCAAGGTGGTGGGGCGCGGACAGGAACACATCAAACTAGAACTGATTGATTCCAGGTCAAGCGATGTGATAAGTGGCATCGCCTTCGGACAAAGCAGTCATGCACATTATATCAAGTCAAAGAGCAGTTTCGATATTGTCTATGCCATCGAGGAAAACACATATAAGCGTGGCGAGACGCAGTTGCAGATAGAGGACATACGTCCGTCTGATGTCTGAGATTATACGTTAGTTTACTGTTGTGAATGAGAAAGGAATAGCGGAAGCCGTCGTAACCTTAAAGAGATATTTTGGTTACGATGGCTTTCGTGGTATTCAGGCAGATATTATCGCCAGTGTGCTGAAGGGTAATGATACACTTGGTCTGATGCCAACGGGTGGCGGAAAATCCATCACTTTTCAGGTGCCGGCATTGATGTTTGACGGTGTGTGTGTGGTCATCACTCCGCTCATCGCACTTATGAAAGACCAGGTGGTGGCTCTGCGCAAACGTGGCATTCAGGCCTCAGCCATATTTTCAGGCATGTCGCACGCAAATGTAGTGCAAGTGTTGGAAAATGCCGTATATGGCGGGGTGAAGATTCTTTATGTCTCGCCTGAACGCCTGTCGTCTGAATTGTTTCAGGTGAAGTTGTCGCACATGAACGTCAGTCTTTTTGTCGTTGACGAGGCACATTGCATCAGTCAGTGGGGTTATGACTTCCGACCGTCATACCTTGAAATATCGAAAATCCGCGACATACACCCTCATGTGCCTATGCTTGCACTTACGGCAACGGCAACGAGGCGTGTCGTCGATGATATTCAGCAGAGACTGGGTTTCCGCACAAAGAATGTGTTCCGCATGAGTTTTCAACGGAAGAACCTTGCTTATGTGGTGCGTTCAGCGCAGAACAAGATAGGTGAGATAGTGCATATCCTGAACAGTTTGCCGGGTTCTGCTATTGTTTATGTCCATTCTCGCAAGAATGCCAAAGAGGTGGCAGAGGCATTGGAAGCGCAAGGTGTATCGGCAACATTCTTTCATGCCGGTCTTGACATGGTGGATAAGGACATACGTCAACGCCGTTGGCAGAATGATGAGGTGCGTGTGATTGTGGCGACAAATGCTTTCGGTATGGGGATAGATAAGCCGGACGTACGTTTGGTGTTGCACTATAATGCTCCGTCATCAATAGAGGAGTATTTCCAGGAAGCAGGGCGTGCTGGACGTGACGGACGGAAGGCTTATGCTGTGTTGTTGTGGAATCATAATGACCATTCCAAACTCATCAAGCGCATCAGCGACACGTTTCCTGAAAAGGAATACATAAAGACGGTGTATGCTGATATTGCATCGTTCTATCAGATGGCAATAGGGGATGGCGAGGATTGCATCCATGAATTCAACATGGATAAGTTCTGTTCGGTGTATGGCCATTTCCCAATCAGGGTGGAGTCGGCTCTCCATATCCTGCAACGCGCAGGTTATCTCTCCTATGAGGTTGACAGGAATAATGCTTCGCGTTTTATGTTTACTATCGGAAGAAATGAGCTTTACCGTCTTGATACGGAGTCGAAGCAGTCAAATGACATCATAATGTGTCTGCTCCGCAATTATGCAGGCATCTTCTCGGGGTTTCAGTATATTGACGAGGCGTTCTTGGCTTCTTCTCTGGGTTTGCAGGAGCATCAGGTGTATCTCACGCTGAAGTATCTTTCCCGTATTAATGTGGCTTCATATATCCCTCGTAGCAATACGCCTTATGTCAGATATGAGTGCGACCGTGTGGAGCAGAGTGCGCTCCGTTTCTCTCGTGAGGTGTATGATGATAGGAAGAAGGAATTTACGAGGCGCATCAATGCGATGATTGAATATATGGAGAACGACCGTATCTGTCGTTCCCGTCAACTGCTATATTACTTTGGCGAAAAAGATGCCGAGGATTGTGGCATGTGCGATGTGTGCCTTTCATAGAAGTCGGGCGTTATCGGCATAAACCCAAAAGGCGGAGTTCAGGATTGTCCGGAATTCCGCCTTTTCGATGTTTTATCTGTATAAAGATTACTTTGTGTTCTGTATTTTCTTCATCAACTGTTGTATGTCCTTTGCACGCTCCTTGGCTTCCGCATTGCCCTGTGCTGCTGCTTTGCTATACCATTTCAAGGCTGTGGAGTAGTTGCGTGCGCAGATCCAACCGTTGTAGTGAAACTCGCCGACCAGATATTGTGCGATGGCATCATTCTGCTTTGCGGCTTTCAACAACCATTCGTATGCTTTCCTCAAGTCTTGTTTTACGCCATTGCCGTGCAGGTAACATTCGCCAATCATGGTCTGTGCGTCCGCACTTCCCTGAGCGGCTGCTTTCTCAAGCCATACTGCCGCCTGTGTAAGGTCTTTGTTTATGCCCTGCCCGGTGTAGTAACTTATGCCGAGTGCGAGCTGACAATCCTTATCACCTTCCTTCGCACATGCCTTGAGCTGCTGGATGTTCAACTGTGCTGATGCAAATGTTGATACGCATGCGAACAACAGAAATAATGTCTTTCTCATCATCTTTTTATTATTTCAAACTTACCTATATCTTATCTCTTATAACTTATCTTTTATAACTTATAACTAATATTGCATCTTACGGCTTCCTGCTCCACGCCATCGGCAACTCGCATCACGACGCAACAGAATCTCTCTCCCTCTTCCTTTCCGTAGAAACGCAGTCTGTCTGTCATGTGGCTTTCCGTTGCGTATGCCACTTCGAGCCTCCGTATTTGTTTGCTTCTTTTGCTTATCTCGGGGCAGACATTCATCACGTGTTCAATATATTTGATACTGTTTACATGATTGTTGATGTCGATGTCGCTGTATGCGATGTCTGTCTCTCGGAGCAATTCCAGATTCTCTTTGTCTATTTTGACGTGTGAGGCTCTGTCTATCGGCACTCCCCGATTCTCATCGGCATAGTCCCTGATTTTCCCATCTCCTATCTTGAAGATGTCAGCAGGCTGACGTGTTGTCAAGTCTATCATTGCCCACACACTTGTGGCATATCCGCAAAGCCTGTTGTTCTCTCCTGTGATAGCCCAATGACGATACGTGAATGCACGTAGTGTCTTTTCCATCCATGTGGTGATATGAAAATGCTCATACGGCTGTGGCATATTCTGCATCTCTATCGCCAAGCGTGACAGCACCCATGCTTTATTTTCGGCTTTTAGTGCCTTCCAACCGAAGCCACGCTCTGCGGAGTGGTAGTCGGCGGCATTGAGCATATAGTTCCCCAGTGTGGAATACATCAACTCTCCGTTGAGGTCACAGCGGAATGGCTCTGCGATAAAGTCGTATGTTGCTGCTTTCTCCATATCTCTGCACTGGTGGTATGCTGTGATACCATTACGCGTTGCAAAGGTAATAAAGTTTGTATGCTGTGGTCTAGCAGTTATGCTTTTTTAACCTTTTTTGTAGTCGTTAATATATCGGGGGCTATCTACAGGCAGATTTCGCCCGAGCCGTAGCAGCGGTGATGCTCTCGGTCATAGATGGTGCAGAACTGCCCGGGTGCAACGCCGTGTATGGCGGACGTTAGGGTGATGTGTGCTTTCTCTCCATCAAAATCCTGCACGTTTGCATCCGTAAAGGTTGGTGTATGGCGTATCTTGATGCTTACCGCCTCTGGTATGTCGCTGGATGTGAGCAGGTTGATGCCATGGATGTTAAATGCCTGCTTGTATGCTGTCTGTGGGTTATAGCCTTTGCTCACGTAAAGGATATTGTTCTCGATGTCTTTCTTTATGGCAAACCATGGTCCCTCGCCGAAGCCGAGACCTTTTCTCTGCCCAATGGTGTGAAACCATAGCCCACGATGCTGTCCCAATCTCCGTCCTGTTTCAAGTTCTATCACATCGCCGGGGTTCTCTCCGAGGTATTTTCTAATATAGTCGTTATAGTTGATTTTCCCTAAGAAGCAGATGCCTTGTGAGTCTTTCCGCGTGGCGCTCACTATGTGTTCACGTTTGGCTATCTCCCTAATTTCCGTCTTCATCATCCCACCAATCGGGAATACGGCTTTCTGCAGTTGCCACGGCTCTATCTGGCAGAGGAAATCTGTCTGGTCTTTCACGGGGTCGGGACTGGTGCAAAGCCATTTCCTCCCCATTTCATCGCGCTCGGTTTGTGCATAATGACCTGTGGCGATGATGTCATATTCGTGACCGCACTTCCTGTCGAAAGCACCGAACTTTATCAGTCTGTTGCACATCACGTCAGGGTTTGGCGTAAGTCCTCGCTTCACCTTGTCCATGGTGTAGGCTGTCACCTGTTGCCAGTATTCGCTGTGGCAGTCCACGATGTCCAGTCGCAGTCCATAATGGTGGGCAACAGCAGTTGCCATCTCGATGTCTTCTTCTGCCGTGCAGTCAAGGTCCTTGTCTTCCTGTGGTCCGATACGGATATAGAAACAGTCGGGATGATAGCCCTTCCTCACCAGTTCGGCAACGACCACGCTACTATCCACTCCGCCCGATAGCAACACCGCGATGCTCTTTCCCTCTAATTCTTTCTCGTATGTATTCATCATGGCAAAAGTAAGCTTTTTTTGCCTTAAAACTCTTATTCTTTCTGACTTTGTTCTTCTTTTGCCATTTTTGTGAACTCTTGTGAAACTCCCTTTATTGTTCTTGTGAACTCCTCAATCGCTCAAGCAGGGCATTTCATCCCCTCGCGCAGACTTTTGTACTTGTCGCGTGATGACTTTCGTTTTGTCTCGCGCTCACTCTCTTTTCATGTCTCACTCCTCCTCTTCCCATCGAATGACTTGTATGATCTTATATCATACACGTGTATGATATTATATCCTACACTTGTATGATCTTATATCCTACAAACACCCCCTTTGC
>JAGHTU010000002.1 GCA_018065185.1 Candidatus Equicola faecalis
CTTCATAATTTAATTTATAATTGATTAGTTAATAATGTTCATACACAAGCGAAAAAGCACAACGGTACGAGTACCATTGTGCCTTAAGTCTGTTTATCCGCTAAGTAATAGGATGTTTATACCCCCCCTAAAATATTGATGCTCAAGATGTTGTAAGGCTTGCTATTGCCAAAGGCAATCAAGCGTGAGGGAATGAGGTTATTTTGAAACATCAGTATGCTTTTTGTCGTAACTAATTGCATATACCGATATGCCTAAAATACCTATCAAAATGATGGCTACAAATAACAAATAACCAGTATCCATAATCATTTTCCTTTTAGGTCGTATTTAAGTGGCTCTGGCTTACCAATACCAGTAAAGGGGTGTTTCTGAATATCCAAAAGAAGTGCTGAAATGCGCTTCATGACAGTTTTGTTTCCTGTTTGTTTCCAATAGTTGCGGTCGGCTTCCGCTTGTGGGAGAAGTACTATTTCCATAGATCTTCCAGTTTCGTGGTTTTCACATTGCCCTCTGCGATAGCACGCTCTCCTTCACGAATACCTTCCATTATTTTTGGGTTAGACATTATATATTCCGTCTCATCCACTTCAATACATTCTTCAAATGTCCATTCCATAGCCTTTGCCAAACCACGAAAACGCTTTATATCAACTCTCGGAATGTTGATAGTAAAGGGGTGTCATCTGTGACTGTGTTGATATCGTTTTCATATAGCGTTAGTGTTGTTTGATTACTTTGTGTGCAAAAATATGTCTTTTTTTTGTTTCACGCAAATTTCGTTTCTGTTCTTCGCTTGTTTCTGTTTCACGCAGAGAGAATTTCGCTTGCTTTGCAAGTTCTGTACATCTTAAGAAATCATCCATAGAAATAAATTTCTTTGTCTGCTTTCTTAATCTATACAAAGTCTTATTGTCAATAGTCCTTCGAAATTTTTAGCAGAGGAGCAGAGATCGTAGAGTTTTTGCGAGTGATGACAAATCAAAATGATTGGCAAATTAACGGGCAAAACATTTTTGCCTCTCTGCGTAGCAATCGAAGATTGCGCCTCTGCTCTCTGCGTGAAATTAAAAACCGACGATAAACAGAAAAGCGAGAGACGGGAGTGCCCAAACGAGCGTTTTGTCTGAAAGAATATTCCGTTCTGCAAGCAAGCTTGCCAAAGGCATCTCCTTTCCGTCATGCCATCTTCGATGTCTCAAGATTTGTACGCAAAGGGCAGAGACGCACCTTGCAGGTGCTACGCAGAGTTTTTTGCGAGTGATGATTTATGAGTTATAATTCATAACTCTCAACAGGATATAGAGGATATACCTTGTTAAAAAACGCGCGCACGCGCGCGTAAAGAAATCAACCTATCAACCTTGTTAAATCAAACTGACGAATGAGGCAAATCGACCCATCAACTTGACCGAATCGAGCCGTCGAGTTGGGTGAATCGAGTTGTCTCGTCTCTCATCGTGATGGTTAGCCCCATTCCATGCGATGGGAAGAGAGGCGAGTGCGATATGGAAATAAAACGGCCAAAAGACAAAAAGCAACCCAGCGTTTGACGTTTCGGGTGCGCAAATGGAACAAAAAAAAACCACGCTATGAAAGAGTCACAGCGTGGTAGATGCAAGCAACAAATGTTATGGTGTGTTCTATAAATTCTAAAATGATATAAACTCTTATGATTGCTGTTGTTTCGAGTGCTTTTAGTTCGTTTTTGGCATCTTTTTGCGTATCAATTAGTTGCACAGCTCGCTATGCGCCTAATCTCAACACAAAAATCTACTCAAAAACACTCCTAAAATCATCTCGATATAATTTATAAAACCCACATTATCTTAATGCAACGCCTTGGTCAGAGTGTCATAATTGTTTTTGAGGTCTGTCCAGTCCACCTTGGTCTCTGTGCTGATACCATTGATGTATTTTTCGATATTCGTATAGCCATCGCCTGTGCAGTCTTTATTTGCATCCGTGGCATCATTCGGGTTTAGACCATTTGCCTTCTCCCATTCGTCAGGCATACCGTCAAGGTCAGTATCAACATAAGGCTCACCCTTATACTCAGGATAGCCACCCATCTGGCATGGATGAGTGATGATGCCCTGCTTGTAGGAATCCTTCGGAAGACGACGGTACTTGAAGAAGCCCTCTGCATTCTTCGACTTCTCGGACAATCCCGTCATATCGCCATAAGGGTTCTCCTTCGGCAGTTTCTTCTCGAAATAAACCACACCCGTGCGCACCTCGTTGATGACGCGCTCGTCGATGATGTCACGGCGAGGGAGTGTAGCACCAGCATTGTCAAGCACGAAGTCGTAACTGCGGTCGGCAGGCATCACACTGATGTACGGCATTTCAAACGGCACTTCCGAACGCATGAATGGTTCGTATTCGCCACAGTTCGGCATGGTCTCCACCTGAATACCGCCAGCCCAGTTGTCGGCAGTCACAGCGTCATTGCCCTCCATGATGTTGCCTGCTGCATAGACACGGCCATACTGCTTGTACGGCAACTTGCTACGCCCTGCCTCAGGCTTCAAGAAGCGATGACCCACCGAAGACGACTTATCTGTCAGCGGACCTGGCTTGTAATAGTTGTTTATCATATTAAACATTGCCGTAAAGTCACCACCATCGGTTGAACGGTGCACCCAGTTATACACCACGTTGTTCACGAAGTTGAACACGCCATTCCAACCGACTGAAGGGTTACGACCTGCATTATCTGCCCACAAGTTGCGAATAAAAGCACAGTTCTCACCACCGAGTGTACTGCCGAAAGAGTGATTCCACGTGTCAAGAGCCTTAGCAGATATAGTGTTCTGTATCGTCACGTTGACAGTAGGCAACTTGCGTGCTTTTGAGCCATCGCCAGGAGTGTACATATGACGATAGAATGAGATATTCTCGTCCAAGCCCCACTCGCATGAACAGTGGTCAATCATGATGTTTCCCACAGGGTTGCCACCGAAACTGTCGTCACGGCGCACAACATTGGTCTCGCCACGGCGGAAACGCATGTGACGTACTATGACATCATGAGTATCTACCCAAAACGATTCGCCGGCAATGCAGATACCATCGCCTGGTGCTGTCTGACCAGCGATTGTGATATAAGGAGCCTTGACGGAGATAGGGGTCTTTAGGCGGATAATACCTGACACGTTGAACACGACTATACGCGCACCACCCTGCTCACAAGCCCAGCGGAACGAGCCGGGACCGTCATCGTTGAGGTTGGTGACCGTTAGCACCTTACCGCCACGACCGCCGAAGGTGTACATACCGCCACCCTCTGCACCTGGGAAAGCAGGAATCTTTGCCTGTGGCAAATCATAAGGACGTGATGCCCAAGGAATGTAAGGTCTGCCCTCACGAGCCTCCTTTGCTACGATAGGTTCAGCAACTTTCCATGCTGAGTCAATGTGTGCTTCACGCTGACGAGCCAATTGAGACTCCTGCCGTGCAGCCTCTTCCGTCAACTGAGGATACTGAGCACTAGTGTACTGTGAGAAGCATAGCAAACCGACAGCACATACTGATACTTTAATAAAGAAATGTTTCATTTTAATAACTTAATTAATGTTAGAATTAAATTTTAGTTCTCTGTGAATGCAAAAATATATAAATATTTTAACTTTGCAACGGATTTAGAAAAGATTAATACTAATTAAACTAAAAGATTATGAGAAAACTATTGACATTGCTTCTGGTTCTTGCCGAAGCATATTGTGTATCTGCACAAATAAAAATCGGAGTTGCTGACTGGATGATTCTTAAGCGTCAGAGGCCGGGGGCTTTCACATTGGCAAAGCATGTCGATGCCGACGGACTAGAACTGGATATGGGCGGACTCGGAAAGCGCGACTCATTTGACAATAAGTTGCGCGACGATGCACAGCTCGCCACATTCCTGCACATGGCAGACAGCGTGAAGATAGAGGTGGGCGCCATTGCCATGAGCGGTTTCTACGGGCAGAACTTTGCAGAGAAGAAGACCTATCGCTGGCTGATAGAAGACTGTCTTAACACGATGGACCGCATAAAAGGCGTAAAGGTGGCTTTCCTACCGCTCGGCGGATGTGGCAACGACTGGACAACAAACAAGAAGAAACTAAACACGATAGTGAAACGCCTACGTGAAGTGGGCAATATGGCAGCAAAACGCGGAAAGGTCATAGGCATTGACACACCACTGGATGCTGAAGGCAACCTCGCCTTGCTGAAGAAAATCAACTCAAAAGGCATACGCATCTTCTACAAATGGCAGACAGCCACGGAGAATGGTCGCGACATCTGTCAGGAGATACGCACACTGGGAAAAGACAATATCTGCGCCTTCCATGCAAGCAACCCTGATGGGATGTGGCTGAAGAATGATGCTACGATAGACTTCAAGGCGGTCCGCAAGACATTGCAGGAAATAGGTTGGGAAGGATGGATGTTTGTAGAGCGCAGTCGCGACACCACAATGGTGCGCAACGTAAAGCGCAACTATGGCGAGAATGTAGCATTCTTGAAAGAGGTGTTTGCTTCAGTACGCTTCCAGCTCAACGACACCAGCAAGATGGAACACGGCTATGTGGAAACCATACTGAAACGCTCGGAGAAGCTTACTGACCAGCTCGGCATCAGTGGCACAGCCAAGGGCGACAACGTGCGCAATATTGTAGCCAACCACTATTTCAACCTCGGACGCATCTACGATGAGAACACCGACGTAAAGGGCAAACTCTACGACAACCACTTCGAGTTCGTTGCCAACCTGCAAAGCGTATGCACTCCTGACGAGGTTGATGCCATCAAAGACATCATGACATACAACGCACGCCACGTGCGCTACGATGCACAGATAGATATGATACCGACACTGAATGCGGAGGAGCGTGCACAACTCATGATCTGGCTCAACGAGGCACGCGAGATTGCCCTCGATGCAAAAGGTTCGAAAGAAAAGCACGCCGTGTTCAAGAAATATATGGGACGCATCTCCAACTGGCTCAGCAAGAAAGGTTACGACATGAACAAGGAACGCCGCAACTGGGGAGAGCGTATCAAGGCACGTGGAGGCAGACTATAAGTAATCAACATTACCAAACCATAATGAGAAGAATTGTTTTTTCCATCCTATTTATCATCGCGACATTCTGCGGTGTTCATGCTGACGTAATAACACAGAGCGAGGCAGAGAGCATCGCTCAACAGTTTCTGACACATCAGGCAATGCATGGCAAGATGCCACTGAAGACTGTAGCCACTAAACTCACGCCCGCCTACATGAAATCATCACAGGCAGGAGTGGCAGACGTGTATGCGTTTAACGTTGAAGATAATGGCGGTTTTATCGTCATTGCAGGCGACGACAAAGTCGTCACGCCAGTATTGGGATTCTCTGACAAGGGCAGATTTCCTACATCACTTCCGAAAAACCTGAAATCATGGATGGACGAATATGCACGACAGATAGAATACCTGCGCAATTCGGGCTATGAGGCACAACAGCACAAGGAGACACCGCGTCTCAGCGAGCCGGATGCTTCCATTCCTGAGCAACTCATCACCACTCAATGGGCACAGACGGAAGTCTATGCCGACAGTTGTCCTTTGCGAACCTTCAGCGGATGTGTGGCAACGGCTATGGCACAAGTGATGAACTATTGGAAATGGCCAAAAAATGGACGTGGCTCGCACATAAATTACTATTATCCTACACAGAACGTATGCTTCGCACAGTCAGAATACGATTGGGACAATATGCTGAACACATATAATGGCACAGAAACCGATGAACAGAAAGCAGCTGTAGCAAAACTGATGGCAGACTGTGGCGCATCGGTCAATATGCAGTACGACAAATCAGAGAGTTACACCTATCCTCTTCTCATCCCACGGGCTTTGATAAGTTATTTCCGTTACAGCCCGACAGCGAGATACTTCGAGCGTGAAGACTTCAAGGGCGACTGGGATGCAGTGTTGCTCGATGAGATAAAAGCCGGACGACCTGTATGCTACAATGGATTAAGCCCATTCAACGGTGGGCATGCTTTCATCTGTGATGGGTATCGTGGCGACGGATATTTTCATTTCAACTTTGGATATGCAGGAGAAGGTGACGGTTTCTATCTCACGACAGCCATCATCGACCCGATATTCGGTTACAACTACGAGCAGAACATGGTGACGGGCATCTGCCCTGACTATGATGGGAAAGGAGAAGACACCATCTTCTGTTTCTCAGACTACGGTGACGGCACGGCACAGCTTGACTTCGTAAACAACATTAACGGCAGTCTGGAGCATGTCACCATCCCTACACAGGCACAGATTGACGGAAAAACGCTACCTGTACTTCACATAGCCAACCAAGCCTTCATGGAATGTCATGAGACACAAGCAGTAAGTCTGCCAAATGACCTATTGTCCATAGGCAGATATGCTTTCACAAACTGTACAGGGCTTACATCAATCATCATTCCTGCCACTGTCGGAACAATAGAAAGAAAGGCTTTCTCAGGATGTACGAATCTTGCTGACGTATATAACTTTGCCCTTATACCTCAGAGCCTCACCAATGACGTGTTCGACACCTTCGGACGTCTGCATGTGTTCAAGGAGGCAGAGAGTCTTTACACGAGTGATAATGAATGGAAGAATTTTACGGTGATTCCTGACCTTATTGATGGCATAAACACTCCGACACTCAGCAGAAAAGTCTCTTCGGACATAATGTTCGACCTTACAGGACGGAGAACAAATGCCTCACATCATGGTATCGTAATATACCAAGGCAAAAGAATAATACAATAGTAAAATGTTGGATTATCTCTTCAGCAGGAGATAATCCAATACGACAAGTGCAGCCATAGCCTCTACTATCGGAACGGCGCGTGGTACGGCACATACATCGTGACGCCCTTCCACGTCCTTACCGAGCGTAGGGATAGGCTTGAATGCCACGCGGAAATTAATATCCTCACCATTGCTTATACCACCGAGTATGCCACCCTGCCGTGCGGCATTGTGTTGCGACCCGCTCATGGTAGCGGCAGCAAACCCCTCACCATATTCAAAACCCTTTACAGCATTTATACTGAGCATTGCTGCCCCAAGTGCAGCATGCAACTTCCCATAAAGAGGCTCACCGAGCCCTGCCGGACAACCTTTTATTATGCATGAGATAACACCACCACAGGTGTCACCTTCATACCATGCCTGTTCCATGCGGAAATTCAGACGTTCCTCATCTTCAATCGAAGCCTTTATCTCTATGCCATGCTGACAAAGCACCAATTTGGCAAAAGCACCAGCAGCCACACGCACGACAGTCTCGCGTGCCGATGCCCGTCCGCCACCGCGATAGTCGCGAATGCCGTATTTCTCCTGATAGGTATAATCGGCATGCCCGGGACGGAACATATCTTTCAAGCCCTCGTAATCCTGAGGATGCGTATCGTTGTTCCTCACGATAAAAGCGAGGGGTGCTCCCGTACTTTTCCCCTCAAACATACCAGACAGCAGTTCCACACGATCATCTTCATCGCGTGGTGTAGAGAAAGGATTATGTGCTGCCCTTCTTCTATCCACCTCTGCCTGTACAAAGTCCATATCAATCTCGATGCCAGCAGGATAACCATCGAGTACAGCACCGATACATGCCCCATGGCTCTCGCCGAAAGTGGTCAGGCGTAATATGTTTCCTATGGTGTTCATGTGATTATTTATTGGTCAATAGTCAGGGTTAATGGCAATGTCCGCAACCACATCCGTCGTGATGATGATGGTCGCATCCACAATGATCGTGACTGCAGTGATCGTGGTCGCAACTGCAACCGCTGTGGTCTTCGGTGAGGAATGCTATGAAGCGATTCATCTCATCTTCCGTTGCCTCATGGCTTTCCACGATTTTACCTACATATTGTATCGCCTCACCTGCAAGAGGATGATTAAAGTCCATAATGACAGTCTCATCAGTAATCTTCAGCACTTTTCCGTGAAGGATAGCCCCCTCGTCGTTCTGCATAGGCACATCTGCACCCTCGAAGATATGCTCATGGTCAAAATGTCCGTTCATCTGGAAGATGCTGCGGTCAAGTTCCAAAATTCGGTCCACTTCTACCTTACCATACGCCTCTTCAGGAGAGAGTGTGAAATCGAACTCATCGTCTTCATTCAAATCGACGATATGTTTTTCAAAACTCTCCAAGGTGTAACCCATCCCACTTACAAACACAAATGGGCGGTCTTCCCGTGTCTCTTCGCGCAGGACCTTTTCTCCTGCATTCTCCGTATAGAGTTTATACTCTACTCCAATGAATTTCTTTGCCATAGTCTTTTGTATTTATGTTATTTCAATTCTTTTAAGGTATGTTCTAAAAATTATATCGAGATGATAACACACCTTAATAATACCTCTATTTGTTGCAACAGCCTTGTATCGTTGCCATCGTTATATATCGTAAAATCAGCAAGAGCCACCTTTTCCTCCTGTGGCATCTGGCGGTCTATCCATTCCTTTGCCTTTTCACGGCTTATGCCATCGCGCTGCATGATGCGCTGAAGGCGCACCTCCAACGGAGCCGCGACACAAATCACATAAGGTGCGCCTGCGAAAGACAATTCCTTGCCGAAACCAGCTTCGAAATATATCGCGCTCTCCATCCACGTCAGACCGGAAGAAAGGAAGTCGCGTGCCACCACAGGATGCACAATCGAATTGATGTCTTCATTATTCTCCTCTCCCTGCAGGAGAAAACAAGCGACAGCTGCCTTGTTCAGCGTACCATCTTCATTATAAGCTTCACTGCCTATGAGCGCTGTGAGGGAATGGCGTATTCCGACATCTTCCATCATGAGACGCTTGGCATGAGCATCACAATCATATATCTGTATGCCATGCTCCGCGAGCATTTTGCACACATAACTCTTGCCACTGCCTATTCCACCAGTGATGACTTTTATAGCGTTTTTACCGTTTTTTCTTATGTTGTTCATTAGCTGAATAATGCACTTGGAACGTACCCACCTTCCGAAGATTCTTCTTCACATCCTTAACCACTGACATCGGCACATTGCGGTCTGCTTTGATATTGACAATCATTTTTGTAGCATCCTCCTCGCCCATGTCTTTTATCTTCTGTTGCATATAGACGACGGTTTCATCCGGGCGCATGAAAGTGCCGTCCACCTGCACTTGCCAACCATCGCCATGTATGGGAGTGCCTATGAAGATGTATGTAGCAAGATTCTTGCGCTGCATCTTCGTCAGTTCCCGTCCTGTAGGTTCGGTAATCTTCACACGCACATCCTGCGTGCGCATATTTGTCACTATCATAAAGAAGAACAGCACCGAGAATATCAAGTCAGGCAACGAGGCTGTGTTCAGCCCCGGTACACTGTGTTGGTGGGTTCTTCTTCTAAATACAGACATTATTAGTAATTGATAATTGACAATTGATAATTGATAATTGATAATTCATCATTAACCCCAATCTATGACCTTTCTCCTATTCTTCTGATATTCGTTGCGGAATAGTTTCGCGAATGGTCTGCTTCTGACGGTCAGTAAGCTGCGAGAACTCGCGCCCAAAACGGCGTTCCGACTCTTCTTCCCTCAACTGTTTATACATTCTCACTATATTGTTCTCTAAACGGAAATACGTGTCATAATGTGAAGCCTCATCGCACGTAATCATAATAATATGCTTCTCAGGCGATTCACTGAGTTCGCCTTTCCCTTTTGGGTTCATGACAAACTCCTTCAGCAATGGTATGATTTCCGCATCTTTCAGTTCCGTATCTTCATGCATGATCTGGTCGTCAGCAGTAATGTTTATCGTGAAGACATTACGCCTGTCCACATCTTTCTGCACAGTTTCTTCCTGCTTATCATCTGCCTTCGGCAACAGACGCAGAAGTCCGAAATTGCTGTCCATGGATGTGGTGACAAGAAAGAGTATCAACAGCATAAACGATATGTCAGCCGTTGATGTGGTGTTCAGTTCCGGAACACCCTCCCTGCGGAATCTTCTTTTGAATACAGCCATCCGTCACTTCTTCTTTCGCACCATACTTGCCACTGTGATAGCAATGGCAAGTATGAGCATGATTACGATAGTGAGCACAAACATTCCTGCCATACGTAGTGTAAGTGCGTCTTCACACGTCTTTCCGTTCACCATCAGCGCATCCGTACCACTCACGAAAGCCGAGATGAGCATAACGACAGTAAGCAGAGCCACCAGTCCCCCGATTCTCAAGCCCCGATGGTCATCATTCCTGTTGATGGCAGAATGACGATGTTTGTTGGTAGCAATCACACTTATGACAGCAACGGCAAAGGCTGCTATCAGCACCACTACCACAAGCCAAAGCACGATGTTCGTGAACAGCGGTTCGCTAAACTCCGGGTTACGGCTCCACGGCATATCAAATCCTATGCAATAGAACAGGATGAAGACCAACGCTATCAGCCCTATCAATATGTGCTTAATCTTTTTTGCCATCAGCCTTATACTTTGTGATAATATCCATCATCGTGACAAAACTGTCTTCCATCTGCATCTCTATATTTTCTATCTTGGAAAGGATGAAATTATAGAAACATTGCAGCACCAACGCCACGATGATACCGAAGATGGTGGTGATCAGCGCCACCTTCATACCGCTTGCAACGATGGTTGGCGAGATGTCGCCTGCCGCCTGTATGTTGTCGAATGCCATCACCATACCTATCACCGTACCGAGGAAGCCGAGAGACGGAGCCATAGCGATAAAGAGTTTTATCCATGAGCACCCCTTCTCCAGCATGCTCGTCTGCACGCTTCCATAGTTTGTCACCGCGCGACTGATGTCGTCTAATGGCTCTTTTATGTGCATCAATGCCTGATAGCATATACTTGCCACCGGTCCGCGCATATTGCGACACACGGTCTTCGCGCCTTCCACGTCGTCGGCTTTCAACCTGTCCTCCACTTGTTGCATCAGTCGTTTGGTGTTTATCTCCGATAGCGAGAGGAAAATTATGCGCTCAATACAGAACGCTAGTCCCAACACCAATGCCAATGCCACAAGCGACATAAAACCGGCATTACCCTCTATGAACTTCACCTTCAGGGCTGTCATGACGCCCATTGTCAAAACGTATATCATTATTCAATCTATTTTATATGTTGTGAGTTATTAATTATCAATTATCAATTATCAAATAACCTATTGCATCGTGTCACTACCGCCTGTGCAAGGTTGATAAACGCCAAACCTGTGGCTGTCTCTGATGATAGTGCGGCAGGAGTGCCAGCATCACCACTTTCACAGATGCTCTGCACCAGCGGTATCTGCGCCAGCAACGGCAATCCTTTTTCTTCAGCCAACTGCTTGCATCCACCCTGTCCGAAGATATAGTATCTGTTCTCTGGCAGTTCCTGTGGCGTGAACCACGCCATATTCTCCACAAGTCCGAGAATAGGGACGCGCACTTTCTCGTTCTCATACATGTCAATGCCTTTTATGGCATCAGCCAGTGCCACCTTCTGTGGTGTACTGACTATGACAGCACCCGTTATCTGCAGTTCGTTCAACAGCGTCAGGTGTATGTCACTCGTTCCGGGCGGTGTGTCAAGAATGAAATAGTCCAGTTCGCCCCAGTTGGCATCAGCGATGAGTTGTTTCAGGGCATTACATGCCATAGCGCCACGCCACAGCACAGCCTGCTCTGGGCGCACCATAAAGCCGATGCTCAGCACCTTCACGCCATATTTCTCCACCGGCACCATCAACCGCCGTCCATCCACTTCCTCAGCATATATCTGTGCATCTTCTATCTGAAACATCTTCGGTGCTGACGGGCCGAAGATGTCGGCATCCAACAGCCCCACCTTATACCCCAATCGTGCTAGGGCAATGGCAAGGTTACACGCCACCGTGCTCTTTCCCACGCCACCCTTGCCGGAACTTACTGCCACAACATTCTTTACTCCCGGCAACCAGTTCTCTTTCTCCGGACGAGGCTTTTGGCGTGTCTCGCTCTTTATGGTCACCTCCACATCTTTACCCACATAATAATGTATTGCCGCCTCAGCACTTTTTATTGTGGATTTGAGGAATGGGTCGGTAGGTTTTTCAAACAATAGCGTAAAACTCACGCTATTTCCGCTGATGCGCATGTCGTCTTTCAGCATACCGCTTTCGATGATATTCTTCTTCGTACCGGCATAGACGACGTGTTCCAATGCGTCGGTAATAAGTTTCGGATATAGTTGCATTCTTTTATCTTCTGTTTCGCCCATAACTGCGATATTCATCGGGTTCGATTTCTATGTCAGGCTCTGTGAGAGAGCCTGCATGAGGCAGTCGGAAGCGCATATATTTTATTGTTATTCCACGGTCAAGCCACATCTGTTCGTAATAGGTGCGTATGCCTGTCACCTCCTTTGCCAAATCGTCTGGGTCGGAATATATATCTTTTGAACATACTTCCAACGGCAATCGGTTTTCTTTAATGAGAGCATAGGTGTATGTAGTGAGAAAGTTAGAGTCGGTCTTTACGTTCACCACTCCTTCATCCACGAGGAAACGGCGGTAACGCTCCAGAAACGCCGTACTCGTAAGGCGTTTTGTGGCTTTCTTCATCTGAGGGTCGGAGAACGTAAGCCATATCTCAGCCACCTCACCTTCAGCAAAAAACCGGTCTATTATCTCAATGTTCGTGCGCAGGAAAGCCACGTTTGTAAGATTTTCCTCCAATGCCTGCCGTGCGCCTGTCCACATCCGTGCGCCCTTTATGTCAACGCCGATGAAGTTTCGGTCAGGGTACATCCGCGCAAGTTGTACGGTGTATTCTCCCTTCCCACACCCTAGTTCCAACGTGATAGGGTTATTGTTTCCAAAGTATGACTCATGCCAATGTCCGCGCAAGTCGAACTCAACATGCTCCACCACAGAGAATGGTACTTGAAACACATTCTCAAATTCGTCCATTTGGGCGAACTTCTCTAATTTTCCTTTTCCCACACGACAAAAGTAATAAAAGATTTTGGAATTTATCCACACCATCGCATTTATAGATGAAAATCCGTGCGATTTTGGCATCTAATCGGCACGATACAATAAGCCCGCGAATGTGCATCACACCTCGCGGACTTATGTGTTATGGTTTATTCTTTTATCTTGCTATAAACTTGCGCCCATTGCGGACGTAAATATTGCCTTGCTTAACGTCATTCACTTTTACACCTTGCAGGTTATATGTCGCTTCCTCTCTTGTGGAGAAGGCTGGGGTGAGACCTATCTCTTCTATACCCAATGCCGGATCCACATCATCCACAATAGTGAAGTTCTTCCATACGTCTGCCGCGGCATATACGTCTTTATATCCTTTCAAGACATGCAAAGTGCCATACGTAAAGAATGTGCCATCACTTATTACTTGCGGAGTCGTTGCAAAATTCGTCACAGATTTCAATCTATAACAATGATCGAATGCACGATCACCAATACTTGTTACGTTATTCGGAATTGTTACAGATGTCAAGACACTACACCAATCAAATGCATTATTTCCAATACTTGTCACGGAATTTGGAATCTCTATTGATGTCAAGCTGCAATGATAGAATGTGTTATCTCCAATACTCGTTACAGAATTTCCAATTGTTACTGATGTCAAGCCACTACAAAAATAGAATGCACCGCTTCCAATACTTGTCACGGAATTTGGAATTGTTATTGATGTCAAGTAATAACATTGCAGGAATGCAGAACTTCCAATACTCGTCACGGAATTTGGAATTATCGCTGTATTACTTCCTTGAATTAAAGTATTTGTTGCTGTTTTAATTAGTGCATTGCAATTATCACGGCTATCATATACTTTATTATCTTTATCCACAACTATTGATGTCAAGCCACTACAACCATGGAATGCTTCTTCTCCAATACTCGTTACGGAATTTGGAATTGCTATTGATGTCAAGCCACTACAACCATAGAATGCTTCTTCTCCAATACTCGTCACGGAATTTGGGATTGTTACCGATGTCAAGCCACTACAACCTTCGAATGCAGCATATCCAATACTCGGCACAGAATTTGGGATAGTCACGGATGTCAAGGCTATACAACAATCGAAAGCATAATCTCCAATACTTATCACAGAATTTGGTCTCTCTATTGATTTCAAGCCAAAACAATCAGCGAACGCATGCCTTCCAATACTCGTTACGGAATTTGGGATTGTCACGGATGTCAAGCTACTACAGTTATAGAATGTACCTTCTACAATATTCGTCACGGAATTAGGAATCTCTATTGATGTCAAACCACTACAACCAGAGAATGCAGAAATTCCAATACTTGTCACTGAATTTGGGATTGTTACTGATGTCAAGCCACCACATTTAAAGAATGCCTGTCTTTCAATTCTTGTTACGGAATTTGAAATTTCTATTGATGTCAAGCCACTACAATTAGAGAATGCAGCCTCTCCAATACTTGTCACGGAATTTGGAATGATAGTATTCATACATCCTCTAATTAAAGTGTTTGTTGCTGTTTCAATAAGAGCATTACAATTTTCACGACTGTCATAATGATTATTTTCACTTTCAACGATTATTGATATCAAGCCACCACAACCAGAGAATGCATACCTCCCAATACCCATCACAGAATTTGGAATGATTACAGATGTCAAGCCACTACAATCATAGAATGCATACCCCCCAATACCCATCACAGAATTTGGAATGATTACAGATGTCAAGCCACTAC
>JAGHTU010000039.1 GCA_018065185.1 Candidatus Equicola faecalis
TTTGCAGAGGCAACGCGAACCAAGAGAGTTTCCCTCTCTTGACATACGCTAAAATGCTCAGCGAAACCGCTATGCTTTTTTGCATCGCATTTTTGCAGAGGACGATAAAATTGGGGTATGGTGTAATGGTAACACTACAGATTCTGGTCCTGTCATTCCTGGTTCGAGCCCGGGTACCCCAACAAAACAAAAACAGCGAACGTAATGTCCGCTGTTTTTATTATAGAACACACCTATACCTAAAAGCTCTGTTTATAAATTGTTATATGCTTTGAGAATGTTTTCAGCAATCTCTTTCATTTCCTCATCCGTGAAATGCGGCCGGTCTGCCTTACTGAAATTCATCGTAGATTCTCCGTCAGTAAGTGGACCGAGATGAATATGCGCATGTGGTACATCCAGTCCAAGCACACACATCCCAACTTTCTTGCATGGGCAAACCTCCTTGATGGCTACTGCCACACGCTTTGTAAAAGCCATCATCTCACCTAATTCCTCATCCGTCAAATCGAAGAAATAATCTTCCTCACGCTTCGGAACCACGAGAGTGTGACCCTTCATCAAAGGATTGATATCCAGAAACGCATAAAAACTCTCGTTTTCTGCACACTTGTACGACGGTATCTCGCCTGCTATTATCTTTGAAAAAATGCTTGCCATATCAATTCAAACTAATGCTTTCTATTCTCAGTTCGATCACTCCCTGTGGAATCTGTATCTTGGCTTCATCGCCTACTTTCTTACCGAGCAACCCTTGTGCAATAGGGGTCTGGATAGATATTTTCCCCTCGCGGAGATTTGCCTCGCTCTCGCTGACAATGGTATAAGCCATGCGTGCGCCAGTCTTCAAGTTGGTCATCTCAACCTTTGACAGAATCTGAACAACATCGCCTTTCAGACGTGATTTATCAACAATCTTTGCATTCATCAGTTCTGCCTTGAGTTTGTTGATGCGTGCTTCAAGTTTTGCCTGCGCCTCCTTTGCGGAGTGATACTCGTAATTCTCACTAAGGTCGCCTTTGTCGCGTGCTTCGGCAATTGCCTGCGATGCTGCCGGACGGTCCTCAGTCTCTAATTTGCGCAATTTGGCTACCAATTCATCGTAGCCTTCCTGTGACATGTGTGACATATTATCTTTCTTTTTTCTTTATTTCACATTACAAAAAATAGAGAGTTTCAGACTTGCAACTGAAACCCCGCTTATACCTTCAATATGTTTGACGTGGCAAAGGTAGTGCAAAGTAAGAACAATGCCAAAATAAATCCGACTTATTTCTTTATTGAGATTAAAAAGCAAAGCTTTTTTATAGGACAAACGCACGATTGCCTTCGACAAACGCACGATTGGGCACTCTTTCCCATCGCACAGAGCTTCGTAGTTGACGCACGATGACTTGCTTCCCATCGCACAGACTTTTGTACTTATCTCGCGATGACTTCCTTTTTGTCTCGCGCTCACTCTCAAGTGATGTTTACCTAAAGGGCTTCCCATCCTTACCTCTCTAACATCTTAGATGTTCGAAGTCCAACACCTTAAATGTTCGAAGTCTAACATCTTAGATGTTCGACGCCTAACACTTTAGATGTTCGA
>JAGHTU010000077.1 GCA_018065185.1 Candidatus Equicola faecalis
GGAGCCCAACGAAGGTCACCGAAGCCATGAGAGCCAGCGTAAGAAGTAGCTGACGGAGCAAAGTTGTTGACAAGGTCAGCAATCTTTGTGAAGTCAAGAGCCTCTGTAGGAACTACGAATGGCTTTTCACCTTGAATCAAGAGTGAGTCGATAGTAGCATAACTTTTAGCATCTGTTGCGTCAACAGCATTTGTGATACCGATGATAGCGTTGTCAGCAGCTGTGAACAGACGCTTGTTGTTCCCACCAACCTTATTTAGTTGATATGTATCGTAGAAGACATTGTTCTTCCAAGTCAGGAGATTAGTCTTTACATTGCTGTAGTTGTTTGCAAAGGCCTGACCTGTCATTGTCTGAACAAATGTACAGTTCGTGATGTCAAATGAGCCTGCCTGGTCGCCATCAGTACCACCCTTATAGATGTTCTGAACTGCACCATTCGTACCATTATACTTGATGAAGTATGCACTTGAGTTTTTCTGCAGGTTATAGAACGTTGAGTTGTTCAGCTTGAGATTCTTGATAGTACCATTCTTTGTCCAATTGAGAACTGGCTCTGAAGTGGTATAGTCAATCTGAACGATACTGTTGTTGATTACGAGGTCATGCAGAGCCCACTTATTGTTAGCAGCAATGAGTGAGTGCTTCAAACCAGAGAAGTTACAGCCGTTCATTCTGATTTGTCCTTCATCAAAGTAAACTTCCTTGCCTGGAGCATACTTGTCAATCCATACCTGCTCTGTAGAATGCAGAGACTCGTCAGCATCTTCTGGCAGACCGATAGGAGCAACGGTAGCCTCAGCACAGTCGAAGTTCAAATTGTTGATCCACAGAGTTGACTGAGTAGTGATCTGTGCATCTTCCCTGACAATCACCTTCTTGCCATTACCATTGATAACGAGGTTTACAAGACCTGCATCTGCAGAAATGTTAAGCTCTGTATCTTCCGTAACGTCAACAGTTGCGGTTTCACCGGCTTTCTTGCCTTCAATAGCTTCAAGAATCTGCTTTGACAGACCAGTAGCTGCAAGCGGAGCTTCGATAGTAGCTTTAACATCCTGTTCCCAAGAATTCTTTGCATCAATGGTGATTGCACCATCATCAGCAACTGTAATCGTACCTTCAACCATGAACCAGCAGTCTTCTATACCAGAAGTACCTACGGTTCCAGCCCAACATTCTGTCAAAAATCCGCCTTCAACACCTACTGACTTCAGAGCAGTACCTGCCTCTTGAGTGTCAGAGATAACGTATGTTCCAGCAGGGATAGTCTTGGCATTTGTGCCTGTGAAGAGAACAAGAGATATTGCCTGATTAGTTGCATTCTGAGCCTCAATCATAGCATAGCCTTCACCATAATCTCTTGATGTTTCCTGACGAGTGAAAGAGCCAGTGAACGGAGCGTCTGTATCGTAGTTCAAAATTTTACTGCTTTGAGCGAAGTGGAGAATATACACTTTCTCGTCTTCAGCAATCAGTTCACCATCAAGAACGATGCTGTCGCCGACCTCACCGACGGTGATTGAACCATCAATAAATTGTTGTCTGTTACCTTCGGGATCATATACGTTGTAGTAGTTACTTCCTAAAGTCTTATTTTCATAAGAGAACGTGCCGTATTTATTATCTACCACAGTTGACTGAAGTAAGAAGCTGTAACCTGTGCTAGGATCAGCCAACTCGTAGAACCAACCAGTTTGAGCATCTGCACTAGGGCACTCGGAAATAGTCACACCTTGACCACTGAAACGAACGGTGTCGCGTTCAGTAGGAGCGGTGTAGGACATATTGAGACGATAGTATTTCTCGTCCTCGCCAATCATCCAACCAGTTAGAGAAATGTCCTTATTGTTGGTAACAACTGTGAACTCACCATCCTGGAAGTAGTTTTTATCCGTACCCGTTACAGAGAAGTAAGAGTTCGGATCATTGATAGTTCCATCAGACCATTTGAATGTACCATCAACAGAAGTAGCGTTATTGCTCGTTACGCGGAACAAGTAATAATTTGGCACGTCAGCAGCATAGTAAATGACAAGTTTGTTAGATGTCAAATAAGCATCATTGTATTTCAATGCGGTACTTACGATATCCACCGTATCACGCTCTGTGATTGGCTTCTTTTCTATTAAGGTTACACCACAATCTCCATTACCAGAGAATGAGTTGTCATCATCCCAGAAAATACCTGGGAAATAAGTGGCGGTCGAACCTGTTGTGGCTTGCGTGCCACGCATAATCAGCGAATCACCCTTGATGTCCAAAATAAAGGAATCAGCATAATCATCAGCTACTGCAAATTTTTGAGTATCGAAATTGCCCCAACGAACACTCAAAGAGGCGCTGTAAGAAGTGTTATAATATACCGGTTGTTTGGTGGCAAAAGTAATAGTAGTACCTTCCTTCTTCCCCTTAATCCAAGTACCTGGAGCATATCTGCTAATTGGATCCTTCCAATAAACGGTACCATCAGCACATTCTACCAATGTCGCTGTACCGGATTGATAAGCCAGTTTTGTTCCTTGATTGTAATAGAAGCAGGTGTTGGTTGCAAGACGATTGTAGATCACCGTATCACCTGCAGCAGGCTCGATGATGATTCCATGTTCATCAACAACCTCAGAACCATCACCCTTCTTTGGCGAAGCTGATTTGGTTCCCCTTACAGGCTTAACTCCCGCATCACGGGTAACGGCATAAGAGAATTGTCCTAATTCAGGACGTCCATCCTGCTTGAGATTGAAACTCTCAAGCTGAGCTTTCTTCATCTGCTCTACAGCAACACGAGGGGCAACCTTAGCCTTGACACCCTGTGTGACTGTTGAAGCAGCGTTTGCGCCAAGTACTATCAAGACAAGAGCGCAAACCAAAGATAAAATCTTTTTCATAAGCTTTTTTGTTTTGTTAATAATAGAGTTAATTAAAAAGTAAAAATATCATTTATTTATCGTTATTACGTCAATATGGCATAATCAATCCTTATACTTCGGCAAAGGTATGTATTTTTATCATTAAATCCAACATTTTTGCCATTTTTTATCACATCAGCAATAAAATGCAAAAAAAATGATATCATCGAAAAGTTTTCTTTACCTTTGCAATACCATGTAAAATTAAAGTATTATGATGACCGAACTGAAAATAATAGACCGCATTGCATTTATTGAGATGCAGAATGCAGAACATTTCAACTGCCTAAGCGAAGAAATGTGTAACGAGATTTCCGAGCATCTGCACACAGCATACAAAAACGAGTGTGTGGGCATAGTGATAAAAGCACAGACACGCCGAGGCGTTTGGAGTGCAGGACACGACATCCACGAACTGCCACAGGACGGTAACGACCCGTTGGCATTTGACGTGCCGATGGAGCAACTGCTGCGCAATGTGCAGGACGTGCCGATACCCGTCATCGCATGTGTAGATGGTACGGTATGGGGCGGTGCATGCGACCTGTGCATCAGTTGCGACATGATAGTGGCATCCGACATTTCCACATTTGCCATCACACCAGCCAAGATAGGCATCCCTTACAACGCCTCCGGCATAATGCACTTCATCAATCAGTTGGGTATAAACAAGGCGCGAGAAATGTTCTTTACCGCTGCACCTATCACCGCACATGATGCGCTGAACGTAGGCTTCGTAAACCAGATGACGACTTCAGACGACCTCGACCGTCTGCTGGAGGAGAAATTCCTCACCCCACTGCGCCGTAACTCGGTGCTGTCAATAAGTGCCATCAAGCGGCAGTTCCGCATACTCTCACGTGCCGCAACGGTAATCTCCTCCGAAAGTTTCGAGCGCATCAATTCCTACCGCACAAAAGTATATCAGGGACATGACTACAAGGAGGGCATAAACTCGTTCCTCGAAAAACGTCAGCCTGAATACCGTGGCAAGGCTTCCGAACTTGACACCCAAGAACACTAAAAAAAGACAAAATTCTCTTGCAAAATAAAGACAACAAAAAGCCCGACATCGCGTCGGGCAAAAAAAATCAAAAAACTAAAAAACAGAAATGAGCCCTCTGGCTTGTCAGTCGCAGGAGTAATATGCCTCGCGTGGGTCTTTAGGGCACTCGCCACAGAAAGCAGGATAGACACCACATTTCTCAGCATCGCCCTTTACCTCATCATCTGCCGACTTCTTTGATTCATCGAAACCGGTGACCATCAGTTGCCACAGCCCGTGCACGTTGCAGTACTCATAGACATTCACCACATCTTCCGTGCATACGCAGAACGTACACTGTGGGGTATCTTCCGGTTTCAACCACACGAAACGCCCAGCATGCTTTCCCTGCTTGCTGCATGTCTCCACGAAGATAAACTGAATGTAATGTTCTTTCTTCATAGGGTGTGGTTCCTTGCCGATTTTCACGCGCAGACGACGGTCGTCCACTTTCTCAATAACGGGCACATGATACTCCGTTTTTCCATCGGTGGTGTTGGCTTCAAGTAGCATCATCGGTTTTCCGCAACACACTGGCACTGCACCACCGTCAAACATCTTTACTATAATGTTGCCACAAACAGGACAACGATAAAAATTAACTTTCATACCTTTGAAAAATTAAAACTATTAAAAACCTATAAACCTATTTCTTCTCCGACACCTGAGCACCATTGATGTTATATCGCTGATCCACCCAGATAAGGTCAGAGACAGAATAACCTCTTGTTGCAGCCTCACGCAAAACCCTGTTCTTTGCACGCTGAGTCATCTCCGGCGTGCGTGACAGAATCCAGAGATATTTCCCCGAGGAACCGCCAATAAGAGCGTAAGAGTTGTCGCCAGCCATCATCAAGACGCGATAGTCTGAATAGAACGGCCAGAAGAAGGATACACGGAGCCGACCTGGTGTGGAAGTGAGTTTTATCTTCCCATTGGCTGTTTTCATCTTCCCACTTTTCCATCCGGAATTGGTCACGGTGAGTGTTCCGTCTGCCTTGCGAGAATAGAAAGCCATAACATTGTCCTGCCCCTTTTCAAAACTGTGATTGAAACGTGCTATCTCGTACCATCTGCCAAGCAGGACTTCTATGCGGTCCAACGGCATAGGACGGTTATCCACCTCATTTGATGCCCAAAGGCTGAAAGGAATGAGAGAAAGCACAGCGGTGAGATAAATAGACTTAATCATGATTGTGTGAATTTATTGAGAGTTATACCTATTTATGAAATCGATTTGTGAAATCCAATCAAGTCTATTATCCGAGAGGTTCTGCTTTGGTATATTGCCGGCAAAGGAGACTCTTGTCATACTCATACATCGCCGCCGAATCACCACCGAGCATTTCCAACGCCGAGAGAATGGCGCGTACCGAATCCTCTTCCTCCACTTGTTCGTCGATGAACCATTGCAGACGGCTCACCGTAGAGAAATCATCAACATCATACGCCATCTTCACCATTCGGCGAATCATGTGTGTCACCTGCTGTTCGTGTATCAGCGCATCCTTAAACATGGCATAGACACTTTCCCACGAACTCGGCACACCGTCAATAGGCATCAGGGTCACTTTCGCATCCACACGAAGCATATACTCCTGAAGGATACGAGCATGGTCCTGTTCCTCCAGCCATTGGAGATACATCCAATGACTGACACCATCAAGCCCTTTTGACTTGGCATAAAGGCTCATTGACAGATAGAGATAAGCCGACCATAGTTCGGCATTAATCTGTCGGTTCATTGCTTCTTCAATTTTTCTGTCCATAGTAAAAAACAAATTAAGAGATTAAACATTCACTGGTGCGGAGTTCATCTCCGACCCACGATGCAAAAGTATGATGCAGAAACACCCTCTGCAATAGTTTCCCTAATGTTTGTTCCGATAGTTACTATTGATAAAAACTATAGCCAATACTTTTGTTATTAAAATAACAACCCCTATATTTGCAGCAGTAAAAAAAGTGAATCATGGAATTACGACAGTTGAAATATTTTGTCCGTACTGCCCAAACTTTGAGTTTCAGTGAGGCAGCACGCCAACTCTACATATCGCAGAGCACACTAAGTCAACAGATACGCCAACTTGAAGATGAGTTGCGATGCGAACTCCTAAAGCGCGACTCTCACAAGGTAGTACTGACCGAGTACGGCGAGAAAATGCTACCACTGGCAAAACGATGCCTGCAGGATGCAGACGACTGTGTGATGGAAATAGCCAACATAAAGAATCTCATGATAGGCTCCCTGAACATAGGCGTAACCTACACATTCAGCAACATACTATGGTACACGATGAAGGAATTTCTCTACACATATAAGGGTGTGAAACTGAATGTGTTTTACACCAACACAGAGAAACTCATGCACATGCTGCGCAAGAAAGAGATAGACTTTGCCCTGGCTTATAAGGTGGAAGATGCCGACAGCGACTTTGAGTCGTTTCCGCTCTTTGACTGTGCGCTATGCGCCATAATGCCGAAATGTCACGACCTGGCAACACGCAAATCCCTGAGCCTAAAAGACCTTGAGAAATACCCTATCGCAATGCCGACAAAAGGCGTACAAGGCAGGAGATGGATTGACCGCGAATTGCAGGCAAACCCCGACATCCACCTCAATGTGCGTATTGAACTGAACGACGCCAACTTCCTCTGTAAACTCGTGGAACAAGGCGAAAGGCTCATCACACTGCTGTCAAAGACGAGCGTTGCGAACCACACCAACCTCGTTGCCGTACCGCTTGAGATAGAAAACAACATGCTTCATGGGTGCATACACGTCATGCGTGACGAATACAAGAAACACACAGCGCAGATTTTTGTCAAGATGCTACGCGAATCGCCTGTGGTGATGCTCATGAAATAAGCACTACATATATAGAAACAGCAAAAGGTCAATGAAGCAATAAGCACTCATTAACCTTTGAGCAATGTGGAGTTAGAGGGAGTCGAACCCTCGTCCAAACGAGGAAACCATACGTTTTCTACATGCTTATTCCGGTCTTTATTTTCGTGCCGCAGCAAGACCCGGACCACCAACTGCAACCTTAGTTCCTAAAACTTCATCAACGTGGCGGAACACCACAATGACTATTCCCGATTTGCTGAGCACCACTGCATCCTATGCCTCGGGAAGAGGGCTTCGGAGTGATGTCCCGTCCCATCATCTTATGATGAGATAAGCCAGTAACCTACTGTTCTTCGGTTAGGCAGCGAGAGCGTAAGTATTTTCGCCAATTAAATTTGATGACCGCTGAGATTAAGGAGCCATTCGGACGACGCTCCGCATGCTTACATACCATTTCTACCCGCTGTCAAATGCCATTATAACCCCAGATAGTGGGGACAAAATTAGTGCAAAACGAAGACAAAGCCAAAAATACTTGTATTTTTAGATTTGTTTTGTCAACACTAATAGAGCTTGCTCTAATTTGTGATAGCAAAGAAAATCGTAAAGACGCAGTCTTTGGCTTTGTTGAGTTGAAGCCTAATTTGGGCGAAGCCAAAGTTAGTGCAAGACCAGAATTAATGCAAATCAAATGATACCCCTCTTTAGAGCCACCTCTACTATACGATGCCTCGGTGTTAAACCAACGGAGCCTCCAACTTGTCACGACGATTTACTCAAATTGTCACGACGATTTACCCAAATTGTCACGACGATTTACTCAACTTGTCACGACGATTTGGAGGCTCCGAGCGGAAGACGGCGAGGCAAGGATGAGAAAACGTGTACGAAACCACAAAATAAAAAGGAAGTTTTTATTCTTATTGTTGAGGTGATGTACTATCTTTGTAGCCGTAAGGAAACAAACAAAATCAAACAAATAAAATATGAAGAGACTTTTAATTTTTGCCGGTATTTTTACATTTGCAACCGGCACATTTGCCTGCACAAACTTTATTGTAGGCAAAAAAGCAAGCACCGACGGAAGCGTCATCGTGAGTTATAATGCCGACAGTTATGGCATGTACGGAAACCTCTATCATCATGCTGGTGGCACACACAAAGATGGCGAAATGCGTCAAATCTACGAATGGGACACAAACAAATATCTCGGCGAGATACCACAAGCACCTGTCACCTATAATGTAATAGGACAGATGAATGCCAATCAGGTGAGCATCACCGAGACCACCTTTGGCGGACGCGAGGAATTGGCAGACTCTACGGGGTTGATAGATTATGGCTCACTCATCTATATCGCTTTGGAACGTTCAAAGACAGCGCGTGAAGCGATAGACATAATGACGAGGCTTGCCGAAAAATACGGATATTATTCCGAAGGCGAGACATTTTCTATTTGTGACAAAAACGAGGCATGGCTGCTGGAGATGATGGGAAAAGGCGCAGGTGGGAAAGGTGCTGTATGGGTGGCCGTACGCATACCTGACGATTGTATAAGCGGACATGCCAACCAAAGTCGCATCACAAAGTTCCTGAAACTGTTCCCAAAAGCAGACGTACTATATAGTAAAGACTGCATCAAGTTTGCAAGAGAAAAAGGTTATTTCAAAGGAAAAGACGACAAGGAATTCAGTTTCCGCGATGCATACGCGCCAAGCGACTTTTCAGCCAACCGCTATTGCGAGGCTCGCGTATGGAGTTTCTTTAAGAAATATTCAAACGACATGGAGCAATACCTTGACTATATAAAAGGCGAAAAGAAAGAGTGTCTTTCCGAAGAAATGCCACTATACATCAAACCAAACACACTCGTCAGCACACAAGATATAAAAAACGCCATGCGCGACCATTATGAGGGAACGGCACTCGACATCACAAACGACCTCGGTGCAGGAGCGTGGGAAATGCCATACCGCCCATCACCACTATCAAAGAAGGTTATGATTGACGGAAAAGAGACGGAGGTATTCAACGAGCGTCCAACATCCACACAGCAGACGGGATTCGGTTACGTAGGACAGATGCGCAGTTGGCTACCGGATGCTGTTGGTGGCATAGTATGGTGGACTAATGACGATCCGAACATGGTGCCATACACACCAATCTATTGCGGAGTAACAAAAGTGCCTGCATGCTATCAGAGGAAAGAAGGTGTGCAAGACGAGATGACATTCTCATGGAAGTCGGCATTTTGGTTACAGAACACCGTTTCAAATATGGTTTATCCTTATTACTCTAAAATGTTCCCTGACGTAAAAAAAGTGCGTGATGAGTTGGAAGCACAATACAACGAAGATATAAAAACCATCACCAGTAATGATATTGAAGTGCTGAACAACCATTCACTCAAAGCGGCACAGACGATGATGAAAGAGTGGAACAAACTATTTAAGTATCTTGTGGTAAAACACAATGATATGGTGGTAAAGAAAGAGGAAAACGGCAAATTCAAAAAAGGCAAATATGGCTTTGCTGCTGCCCCTACCCGACCAGGATATTCCACAGAATACTGGCAGAAGATAACGAAAGAAACAGGAACTAAATACATAATTAATAATTAATAATTCGAATGTTTTGTTTCACGCAGAGTCGGTTTTGCCTCTTTACAGAGGTTTGCGCAAAAATGTAATGTGCTTATGCAAACAAGTTTACAACACACATTCCATTTCCGCACAAATCATCATACCGATGATTCAAAACCTCAGGCGCAGAGAGCAGAGGCGCAATCTACGATTGCTACGCAAAGAGGCAAAAATGTTTTGCCAGTTAATTTGTCAATCATTTATCCCTCATCACTCGAAAAAACT
>JAGHTU010000023.1 GCA_018065185.1 Candidatus Equicola faecalis
CGGTTGAATAATAAGAATTTTTTCTTTTTACTGACATAATTACACTATTTTTAGATTTTAAAAAATTTTTAAATAGTGTCTACCTATATCAGGATAAGACAGATTTTTCTGGTGCGACTGATTTGGTTTTTAGGCAGAGATGACTTACTTTTGCATACACATGAAAACAACAAGAAAAGGCAGACTTGCAGAAGTCAAGGTGACAGACACGCCACAGTTCACAGATGAGCGCGGTTCGCTGTCTGTGGCAGAAGGTATGCAAGGCATACCGTTTGATGTAAAGCGCATCTTCTGGCTTTATGACATACCGGAGGGAAAGACACGTGCCGGTCATGCACACAAGACATGCTGGCAATCCATCGTTGCGGTGCATGGCGGATGCGACATCTACCTCACAGACGGACAGGAAGAGACAACCCTCTCGCTCTCCCACCCCACTACGATGGTAAGCATTCCGCCAGGAATATGGTGTGAGTTGAGGAACATCACCGATGACGCAGTCATAATGGTGGCTGCATCAGAGTATTTCGACCCAGAAGACTACCTGAAACCATATTCTGAATTTATAGAATGGATACAGGACACCCTTTGACACAAATGCAAATACTGAGATATTCACCCCAGTGGAAAGAGACATGGAACCGATGCGTGCGCGAGAGTCGCAACGGCACATTCCTTTTTCTGCGTGAATATATGGACTATCACAACGACCGTTTTCAGGATGCCTCCATACTGTTTAAGGAAGACGAAAAGATTATCGGCCTGTTGCCTGCCAATTGGGTAGAAGCGGAAAGCACCATATTTTCCCATCAGGGACTAACCTACGGCGGACTCATCCTGACGGAGAAAGCCACCTCGGCACAGGTATTGGAGATGATTGACAGGATGCTTGCGTTTTACCGCGAACAGTACTCCGCCAAACGTCTCGTCTATAAACCCATACCTTATATATATAGCAGTTACCCATCACAAGAAGATCTGTACGCACTCTGGCGACATTCGGCTGTGCTGACACAACGACTGCTGTCGAGCAGCATAATGGTGGCACAACCTCTAAAATTTTCTCATTCACGTAAGGCAGGCTTCAACAAAGCCATTCGCAACAAACTATACGTGGAACAGAATCTTGAGCCACAGGATTTCTGGGTAGTACTGGAAGAGGTGTTGAAAGAGCATCATTATGCAAAACCAGTACACACCTTGCAGGAGATGAGAACACTTATGAGGAGTTTCCCACAAGAAATACAGTTGTTTACAGTCAAGAAGGACAAGAGAGTAATAGCAGGAACTATACTGTACGTCACCCCAAACGTGGTGCATACTCAATATATAGCATCCAATGCAGAAGGGCGTAACAACAGAGCATTAGACTTGTTGTTCAAATATCTCATAGAGGAAAAGTTCAAGCACATGCCATTTTTCGATTTCGGCACGAGCAACGAAGATGCAGGTCGTTATCTAAATGCTGGTCTCATCGCACAGAAAGAATCTTTCGGTGGGCGTGGCGTAGCCTACGACACCTACTGCATCAACATGCCTTGAAACTCATGTCGAGCCCTTTGACGGAATGAGTCAACGCACCGACACTGATGAAATCCACACCACACTCGGCATAACCGCGTATCGTCTGCTCGGTGATACCACCCGATGACTCTATCTCATAACGGTGGGCTATCATCTCCACAGCCTTGCGTGTGTCATCTGTAGAGAAATTGTCAAGCATGATACGGTCAACACCACCATGCGCCAACACCCGTTGCAGTTCATCAAAATTGCGCACCTCTATCTCCACCTTCAGCGACAGTCCTTTATCGTGCATATAAGAATGGCAACGCTCTATAGCATTCTCAATACCACCAGCAAAGTCCACATGATTATCCTTTAGGAGAATCATATCAAACAAGCCGATGCGGTGATTCACGCCACCGCCTATCTTAACAGCCTCTTTCTCCAGCATACGCATACCCGGTGTGGTCTTACGCGTGTCAAGAACATGGACACCCGTGCCCTCCAAAAGTCGAACATAACGGCGAGTCATCGTAGCAATACCGCTCATGCGCTGCATAATATTCAGCATCAGGCGTTCCGTCTGGAGCAGACTTCTCATCCTGCCCTCTACGATAAATGCCACGTCGCCCTTATGCACCTCCGTACCATCTGTGATGAATGTTGTCATCCGCAGATCCCGGTCAAAGGCATCAAACACCTGACGAGCCACCCTCACACCTGCTAAAATGCCATCTTCCTTGATGATAAGTTGGCTTTTACCGACTGCATCGTCTGGGATGCAACATAAGGTGGTATGGTCGCCATCACCGATATCTTCGGCAAAAGCAAGGGAAATCAGTTGGTCATTAAGTTCGTCAACAGTAACCATCGTTCTATATCAGAAATAGAAGCCTGCACCTATCTTCAAGCCTATCTTGGAATAGTCTGAATGATTCTTGAAACTTTGATCGTAATATATTGCAGGTTCAATGGTGATATAATGATTCAAATAGAAAGCATACCCCACCTCAATACCCGGCATCACATCATTATAAGAATCGAAATGCTTATACTTCACGCCTGCACCGAGGTAGATGCCGTTCTGTTTGATATAATAACGTCCCTGCAGACCGAGGTCATAGGATGCCGGCACATCATTTCCATTAGAGTTGAAGCCTACGGTAGCAAGTGCAGCCACATTATCCATAAAGAAATAACCACCCTGTGCACCAAGGGCAAACACGCATTTGTTGGCACCATCGTATGAGAGTCCGAGCCCCGTAGTGGAAAGACCTGCATACTTTGTACCCTTCTCAAACTGCGCAAAAGCTGCAGTTGACAAAACAAGTCCTAAAAGTATAAAAAATGTCTTTTTCATAAATACAAACATCATCTAAAATAGTTATTAATTTGCTTTCTTATATTTCTTGTCTCTGACTGTAATTATCCAATATTCAAATCCAGTAAATGCCAGAACGGTGATAACAGCACCAATAATATAACCTGTCACTGGAGGCAACTCAAAGCCTTCACCAGCCACCATAATGTATGTAGAACAGATAAACGTCATAAACAATGCTGGATAGAGACACAGGTTGTATGGCTTGCAACGCCGTGACTGCGCCACAGCCATGGTCCACAGCACGATACAAGCCAACGTCTGGTTTGTCCATGCGAAATAACGCCAAAGCTTTTCAAAGTCCATAAAGAACAATGCAATGGCTACTGAGAAAAGTGGCAAAGCCAACAACAGGCGTTTCACGATTTTATCCTGTTTCAGATGCAGGAAGTCGCTCGCTATAAGACGCGCACTACGGAATGCCGTGTCACCACTCGTAATAGGTGCAATAGCTACGCCGATGATAGCTAATACAGCACCGAGCGCACCCAACCAAGATTCACATAATGCATAAACTATATTTGCAGGATTGCCATCCATATAGTTCATCAACTTCTCATACGGCGTATCACCAGCAACACCCAGCGAATCTGCAAACTTAATTGCTCCTGCCGCCCAAATTAGCGCGACAATACCCTCTGTTATCATAGCTCCATAAAAAACGATGCGACCATGCTTCTCGTTCTTCAAACAACGTGCCATCAAAGGGGTTTGCGTAGAATGGAAACCGCTGACTGCCCCACAAGCAATAGTGATAAACAGGCATGGCAAAAGCGGTGTCCCTTTCGGATGATGATTGGTAAAAGCCTCAGTCACCTCAGGTATAGTACCTGGCTGTACACAAATGCCAACAATGACACCTACAGCCATAAACAGCAGAACAGCACCGAAAAGAGGATAGATGTTTCCAATCAACTTATCCACTGGCAACAATGTTGCAAGGATATAGTAAAGCAATATCACCACTAACCAGAATACCGAACCGCCCCAAAAACCATCTGTTGGAGTCAAAACAGCGATAAGGTCTGCCGGCGTGCGCACAAAGACCACACCTACCAGCACCAACAACACCAGTGAGAAAATGCGCATGACAAGACGCATACCTACGCCAAGCTCTTCACCGACAAGCTCTGGGAGACTCAGACCGTCGCGACGGATGGAATACATGCCACTGAAATAATCATGCACCGCACCGATGAAAATACATCCGAAAACAATCCAGATAAATGCAGCCGGACCGAACATTATACCAAGAATGGCACCAAAGATAGGACCAGTGCCGGCAATGTTCAGAAACTGTATCAGATAGACCTTCCATGTCGGCATAGGAATGTAATCCACGCCATCAGAAAGAGTATATGCAGGGGTCTGGCGGTCAGCCTTGACACCCATTTTCCTATCCACTACTTTTCCGTAAATCAAATAGCCGACAACCAGTAAAACTAAACCTACAAAAAATGATATCATAATACGTCAGTCTAAAACACCGCAAAAGTAATACTTTTTTACAAAACGAACAAAGCGAGGTTCTCTTTTCATGATTTTATACATTATTATATATAAGAGACGAGCATGAAGAGTTAAAAAAGTTTAATTACAACGAAAAATACAAATCAAAAGCTTTGTCGTTATCAAAAGTTTTTTACCTTTGCATCCGCTAACGAGAGTTAACGATTATGGTGCGTTAGTTCAGCTTGGTTAGAATGCCTGCCTGTCACGCAGGAGGTCACGAGTTCGAGTCTCGTACGCACCGCATAAGGAGTTCCGATAAGGAACTCTTTTTGTTATTATTCGGTATCATTAGAAATAACGCAAGCATCCAAGTTCACTTTGCTTATAATCACAAAAGAGCCAGAATATTGATTCAGACTCTTTTGTGATTCATTATTTTCATTTATTACCAGATGTTCACACGCTTCTCTGGTGCTATATACATCTTGTCCGTAGGCTGGATGTTGAAAGCCTCATACCATGCATCAAGCTGTGGCAGAGCACCATTCACACGCCATTCGCCAAGAGAGTGAGGGTCCATGGTGGTAAGTTGGCGCATATTCTCTTCCGTAATATTCTGTGCCCATACACCAGCGTATGCAAGGAAGAAACGCTGTTCTGGTGTAAGACCATCCTTCACAGGAAGAGGATTGTCCTTCGTTGCATTTTTGAATGCAAGGTAAGCAATCTTCAGCCCACCATGGTCAGCGATGTTCTCGCCTTGTGTGAGCTGTCCGTTAGCCATCAGTCCCGGAAGCACTTCAATGCCATTGAAGAAATCCACCATAAGCTGTGTCCTCTCCTTGAACTTCACTTTATCACCTTCTGCCCACCAGTTGTGGAAGTTACCATCCTTGTCGAACTGTGAGCCCTGGTCATCAAAACCATGAGTCATCTCATGACCGATGACAACGCCTATAGCACCATAGTTAAACGCATCATCAGCACTCATGTCAAAGAACGGATACTGCAGGATGCCAGCAGGGAAACATATCTCGTTTGTGGTCGGATTATAATAAGCATTCACCGTCTGCGGAGTCATGTGCCATTCATCACGGTCAACAGGCTTCTTATATTTTTCTTCCACCTCTTTCTTTACTGCCCATTCGTTGATGACCTTATTCAGTTCGTAGCGTGTGAGTGTCGGGTCAATCTCCAGTTTGCTGTAATCCTTAAATTTGTCAGGATAGCCTATCTTCACATAAAACGAAGCAAGCTTCTCCTTTGCCAGTTTCTTCGTCTCGGCACTCATCCATTCCTGCTGGTCAATACGCTCACCGAGAGCCACCTGAAGGTTCTTCACCAACTGTAGCATGCGAGCCTTATTCTCGGCAGGAAAATACTTTTTCACATACATCTCTCCAACAGCCTCGCCAAGCACATTACATGCGCTGACGGCACGTTTCCAACGTGGTTGCATCTGCTTCCTTCCCGACATCTGACGACTGAAGAAGTCGAAGCTTTCTGCATACACCTCATCACCGAGAGCACTAGAAGCACTATGCAGCACCTGCCACTGCATATAGTCTTTCAGTTGGCGTATAGGGAAAGTATTCAGTATTTCAATATCGTTCTTTATTGCCTCAGGCTGACCAACATCCACGAAATCAAGGTCGGTGATGTAGCTTGCAGCGAAATACTCATCCCAAGGAAAACCTGCATACTCTTTCTTCAAGTCGGCATACGAGGTCTTGTGATAATTGGTTGCAGGGTCACGCAGTTCAACACGTGTCTTGTTCTTATCTGCAATACGATTCTCTATTGCCATGACCGACTCCATCTTGCGTGTTGCAGTCTTCAAGTTATCGCCAGTCAGGCGGAACATATTTATGATATGCTGTTTATAACCCGCACGAATCTTCTCTGTAGCCTCATCAGTCTTCGTATAGTAGTCCTTATTGCCGAGAGTGAGTCCACCCTGCCCAAGACTGACAAGGTTCTTGGTGGATTCCATCATATCAGCACCGATACCAGCACCGAAGATGAAACCGAGTCCCTGTGCATCATTCTTAATATAATGGAGAATGAGCTGTTCACGATTCTTAATTTTCTCAATGGCTTTAAGGTCGGCAAGCACAGGTGTCACACCATCACGATTCTGACGTGCAGAGTCCATCACCATATTATAGATATCGCCTATCTTCTGTCCGAGTGATCCTTTCACCTGTGGCTTTGTAGCCAGTTCCAGAATAAGTTCCTTTATCTGCTCGCGGTTGTTTTCCGACACAGCATCAAAACTGCCGAAACGTGCATACTCAGGTTTTAGAGGGTTTGCCTTACGCCAACCGTCACAGGCATATTTGTAAAAGTCAGCACCAGGTGCCACACTCTTGTCCATGTTTGAGAGTCTTATACCTATGCCTTCGCCCTGTGCAAAAGCCACACCTGTCATACCTATTGCCATAATCATTGTTAATACCTTTCTCATAATGTTTCAATTATTTCTTTATTGCTTCAACTATTTTGCTTTCCACCTCTTCTGCCATTTCAGGATTGTCGGCAAAGAGTTTCTTTGTCGCTTCACGTCCCTGTGCCAGTTTCACATCACCGTAAGAGAACCAGCTACCGGACTTCTTCAGCACGCCACATTCCACGCCCAAGTCAACGAGTTCGCCAATCTTCGAGATGCCTTCGCCAAAAGTGATTTCAAACTCTGCCTTGCGGAAAGGAGGTGCCACCTTATTCTTTACCACCTTCACGCGCACCTGATTACCGATTGGTGTATCGCCGTCTTTTATGGTTGTTGTCTTACGGATATCAATGCGGACAGAGGAGTAGAATTTCAATGCGTTTCCGCCTGTAGTCGTCTCAGGGTTGCCGAACATCACACCTATCTTCTCACGTAACTGATTGATGAAGATACACGTCGTGTTTGTCTTTGATATGGTGGATGTGAGTTTGCGCAGTGCCTGCGACATAAGTCGTGCCTGCAGACCCACCTTGTTATCTCCCATATCGCCTTCAATCTCTGCCTTTGGGGTGAGGGCTGCCACAGAGTCAATAACCACAATATCGACGGCTGCAGAACGAATCAACTGGTCGGCAATCTCAAGTGCCTGTTCGCCATTGTCCGGTTGCGAGATAAAGAGATTTTCTATATCCACCCCCAGTTTCTCTGCATAGAAACGGTCAAAAGCATGCTCTGCATCGATAAATGCTGCAATACCGCCTGCCTTCTGCACGTTTGCAATGGCTGTAATGGCAAGCGTAGTCTTTCCTGACGATTCAGGACCATAGATCTCTATGATGCGCCCTTTCGGATAGCCACCGACACCAAGTGCCACGTCTAAACCGATACTACCTGTCGGTATCACCTCAACATCAGCGATATTCTCATCACCAAGTTTCATTATCGAGCCCTTACCGAAACTCTTTTCAATTTTGTCCAATGCAGACTGCAAAGCCTTCAGTTTGCCCTGCTGTTCTGCTGTAAGTTCTTTTGCCATAGTATTATATTTTTATCTAATAATTCACAATCGTTCCAACTCATCCGCATGGATGCCCAAAGCATTCATCAGCGAATATCCTAAAATCTCCTGACGGAAGTTGCCTCCCGTCTGTGGCTGCATACTTAGGAGCGTGATATTCTTATCCTCGATTGCCGACACCGTCGTCTTTACCTTATTTATATATGATTCCGCATCGGGAACGAGAATCAGCCGTTTCACTTCCTTTGCTTCCTTTAATACATCCAGTATCTGTAGGAAAAAGTCGTCTTTCGCCACTATCGGTTCTACAGGATATGCCGTCATCATTACTTCTCCAAGAGCCGAGCGAAATGCTTGTCCGTTGATATCATCGGCGAATGATGAAGGAGCAAAATTCTGCATCCTGTCATGAGAGTGTATGAATATCACCTGCACATCGGACAGAGAGTCTGGTTTCATTCCCCCATCAAGCGATGCACATTCTATCCAACGGGCGAGGTCGGCATTCGGAATCCTCCGCATGAGCATACGCTCAAAATTCACGATAAGGTCAAATGCCACCTTATCAATATAATCCCCGTCAACAAGTATGACGTTCTCACTCCACTTCACGTTCTCCATACTTCCTATCAGCACGGACGCATCTTTGGCAGATGGAAGATATCCTGTATGTCTTTTATCGCCTTGTCGGTCATGCCCTCCGGCTCAAAGCCCATGTTCTTTGCACACATATAGATGTTTGCTGCCTTGTTCAGTACATCCACCTGATCGAAAGCATCCATTATGTCAAGACCTACGGCACACACACCATGCTTTTCCCACATCACCACATCATATTTCTTGATCTGCTCCAGAGTGGCGTTTGCCAGTTCTATACTGCCCGGCACCTCGTAAGGCACAATCCCCAAACCGAGCGGTGCGAAAGCCAAAGTCTCAGGAATCATACTCCACAACGTCTTTGTCATCACACCTTCTTGAAGGAACTTCGGGTTATGACTCATTGCCACGAGTTCGATAGGATGAGTATGCAGTGTTGCCTTATATTTGCTGCCTGTCTCCAACAGATAGTTCTGCATCGAGAGATGAGAAGGAAGCTCACTTGTAGGGAGCACCACCTCATCGGCAATAATTTCATAACTGGCGCAATCATCACAGATGCGAATCACAGCACCGTTCTGCATCGGGTGACGAGCAAGGTCGCGCATACGTTTTCCAGTGCCCTTTGCATAGAAAAACGTGCCTTTCAACTGTGGCAGCACCTTACCTATCTGCATCTTCGGTGCGATAGCCGGCATCGCCTTCATTTCGTCATCAGCAAACTCTGTGATATTGACGGTGATATTACCACCATTACGTTCTGCCCACCCTTTCTGCCACAGATAGCCTGTAACTTCAGCCACCTCGTTAATAACATCCTGCAGTTCGGGTCTATAGTCTAATATACTTCTCATATTAATAATTCCTTATTTTTTAATAATTCTCCCCATAACGCTCCTGCGTGATTTGGTGGAGTGACTTGCCACGTGTCTTCGGACAACCGATGACACCTACGATGAGCGAAATCAGCAACAAAGCAATCATACAATATGCTGCAATCGTGAAGCCTTCGCCTTTCTCGCCATAGATATATGTGAACATCAGCCCCCATACTGCCGACAAGCCACGGACGATGAAGAACATCAGTCCCTGTGCTCCTGCGCGGAATTTGGCAGGGAACAGTTCCGTTCCCCACAGAGCATAGAACACCTGTACAGAGATACCGCCTTCGATACCCCAGAGCACGACAAACGACCAAAGTCCTACAGGTCCGTTCACACCGACACCAACAACCACAATCCATGCGCTGAGCGCAAACACCAGACCGATGATGTAAAGCAGTTTATGGTTGGTGCGGTCTATCAACTGCGCCACGATGGCTGTCGTGGCAACGATGATAGCCCACTGGATGCAGTTCATCCAGTTTGCCTGCTCATTGCTCACCCCACCTGCCGTCTCATATATATGTGGCTGGAAGAAACCCATAACAGATGCGACAAGGTTCCATGTCAAGTATATTCCGGCAAGGAAGCATACGGTCTTCACAGCTGTACGGTTTGAGAAAAGCAACTTGAAAGCATGGATGAGACCAGTATCTTCCTGTTTTGCCTTCTCTGTTTCCTTACTTGCCTTCCACTCGTTGCTCTCTTCGAGTTTGCGTTGCAGATTCCATGCTATGAAAGCCACAATGAAGAGAGAGAAAAATACGATGCGTGAACTGAACACGTTGACTGCATCTGTCGTCAGCCCTGTGCCACCGACGAGTGCTGCAAGCGACTCAACCCAACCGAAGCAATACCCTCCAGGGGCAAAGAACATGCCGAGCAGGAGGATTATCATCGGACCTACGCCCCACGACATCTGAGATATGCAGATGTTGCGTCCGCGGTTGTTCACCTCCGAACTCTCCGAGATATAGGTCCATGATGCTGGCACACCAATACCTACAGAGATTCCCGTGATGAGGAATCCGGCGAGGAGCATTGGGAAGTTCAGCGAGAACATCACCAACAGCACACCCAACATATACACCAAAAGATTATATGTATAGATAAACTTACGTCCGTATTTATCGGCAAGGAAACCACCGATGATGGCTCCGAGTGCCGCACCAAGACAGTTGGCGCTGATAAAGTTCAACCAACCAAGATGCACCTCGCTCAGTCCGAGGTAGTTCTGCCAGAGTGTCAATCCACTTGCTCCTGCTACAATAGCACCTGCGTCAAGATAGTTTGTCAGTGATACAGCTATTGTACTTTTCAGGCTACTGCTTTTTCCTGCCATAACTTTATTTTTAGTTTATAATATTTATCTCTTCATTGTCACGGTTTTCTCGTAATCTTCAATCTCCTTTATGAAGTCGCTGCCCACAGGCACGTTGTTGCGCAGACAGAACTCGTCATACACAGCCTGCCAAGGCATCGCCTTCTGCTCCTCAATGAGTGCCAGCACCTCAAATCCATTACCGGCAATCTCGTGCTTTGCAATCATATCTTTTGGTTCGAGCATTGCACGGAGCATACACTTCTGTGCTGCACGTGAACCGGTAACGTATGCACCGATGCGGTTGATAGAACCATCAAAATAGTCCAGTCCATAATGCACGCGATCAAGTGCGCCAGCGCGTACTATCTCGAAGAACAGTTCCTGTGTAGCGTCGTCCATTATCGTCACATGGTCAGAGTCCCAGCGTACAGGGCGTGAGACGTGGAGCATCAGTTCCGGAACGAACTGCAATACGGCACTTACCTTGTCGGCAGGGCTCTCCGTAGGGTGATAGTGTCCCGTGTCAATGGTGAGCATCACATTGTTCTTAGCAGCGTATGCCGTATAGAAATCGTGTGAACCGACGGTAAAGCTCTCCAGACCGATACCGAACACCTTACCTTCGATGCAGTCCTTCATCATTGGCTGTTTCTTTGCCAATATCTCGTCAAGGCTCTGCTTCAGCAAGTTGCGGTACAGATAATGATTCACGCTGACATCCTTACATCCGTCATGCACCCAAATGTTCATGATACATGCGTCGTCCTGAGCCTCGCCGATAGCGTTTGCGATCTCACGGCAAGCCTTCGTATGGTCTATCCAAAATCTGCGTATTCCCTCGTCAGGATTTGCCAGCGACAGGTTGCCACTCTTTGGATGTGAGAATGAAGTGGAGTTGAAATCAAGTTTTGTATCGTTCTCCTTTGCCCAGTCTATCCAACTTTGGAAATATTCTACCGTCACCTCATTACGGTCCACCACCTTTCCCTGAAAATCAGCGTATATTTCGTGGAGGTTGAGACGGTGGGTACCAGGAATCAAGGTCTTTGCCTTGAGAATGTCGGCACGCAGTTCGTCGATGTTGCGTGCAGCACCAGGATAATTTCCTGTGCTCTGAATACCACCGCTAAGTGCTCCTGCCTGAACTTCAAATCCCTTTACGTCGTCGGCTTGCCAGCAATGCATACTCAAATGAAAGTCCTGCAACTGTGTCAACACCTTTTCCGTATCAATACCAATCTCTGCATAGCGGGCTTTTGCCACCTCGTATGCTTTTCTCACCAATTCTTCTTTCATAATAGTTTCTGTTTTATATGTTATTTTTTCAATTTGCAATCTTCAAGTATCTCTCAAATGCCTCATCCCACTCTTGGGTATGATTCGGAGTGAAGTGTTTTAGACTTATGGAATCAGCAATAATCTGTCGCATTTCCCAACGGTCCTTTACCTCGCCGATGGCTTTTGCCTGAAGCATGATATTACCCAACGCCGTACATTCCGTAGGACCGGCATAGACCTCCACGCCGAGCGAGTCGCTCGTCATCTGGTTCATATAGTCGTTCATCGAGCCACCACCGATGATGTGCAGCGTGTTCAATGGGAACGAAGCAAACTCCCTGAGCCACCCGAACACCTGTCGGTAACGTAGTGCCAACGAGTCAAAGATACAACGGCAGATGGCTGCATACCCCTGCGGTACAGGTTGCGACGTCTTTTGGCAGTATTCCTGTATAGCCTCCACCATCGACTCAGGGTTAGCAAACATCTCGTCATCAGGATTGATGAGACTACGGAAAGCAGGCTGTTTCATCGCCTCATCCTGCAGAGCCTTATGCGATGTCGGTGCATCTGTCCACTCCTTACGACAACGCTCATAAAGCCACATGCCACAGATGTTTTTCAGGAAACGCGTCGTCCCCTCAATGCCTCCTTCGTTGGTAAAGTTCTTCGTATAACTATCATCATTGATGATTGGCTTCTCCGACTCTATTCCCATCAGGCTCCATGTGCCGGACGAGAGATAGGCAAACTCTTTGCTCCGTGCCGGAACAGCTGCCACAGCCGACGCCGTGTCATGCCCGGCAACAGCCACCACAGGCACAGCCCCCAGCCCTGTCATCTTCTGTATCTCCTTTGTGAGCACTCCCACCTGCGTGGCTGGCATCGTCATCTTACCGAAGTTGTCGGCAGAAAGCCCAATGCTTGCGAGTATGTCTTCATCAAGCCTCCCCGTGTTTGGGTTGAGCATTTGCGATGTGGAAGCAATCGTATATTCCGCCACAGCCTCTCCTGTGAGCATATACGTGAGGGCATCTGGCATGAAGAGAATCTTGTCGGCACCTGCGAATGCCGAGTTGTCGGCCTTCTTCATCGTGTAGAGCTGAAAGAGCGAGTTGAAGTTCATGAACTGTATTCCAGTCTTTTCATACACCGCCTTACTATCCATGACATTCTTGAAATAGTCGTCCATCATGCCCTCCGTATGTGGATCGCGATAGCATGCAGGCATACGCAACAGTGCGCCATCTTTACCGAAATAGGCAAAATCCACACCCCATGTGTCTATGCCGATACTGCATATCTCAATGCCACGCATCTTTACCTCTTTCAAAGCCTTTATTATTTCATTATAAAGGGCGAATATATCCCAATAGAAATGCCCACCGGTCTGTATTATCGTGTCCTCAAAGCGTGTCAGTTCCTCCAGCACCACCTTTCCGCTATCTGTTATCGTCCCTATTATCGAGCGTCCGCTCGTCGCCCCAAGGTCTATTGCCAAATAGTTTTTCTGCTTCATATTTTAATTACTATTTATCGTTTACAAACAAGTTTATTATAACGGCTGTAAAGGTAGTAAATATTTTAGTTTGACACAAAACAATATAAAGGCTTAGATTTCTCTAATTCCCAGCCACGTTTTACTTCTTCCTACGGTAAGTCTTGCGTTTCGCGCTTTTCTCGTATTCTCCTTTTCCTACGGTCAAGGACTCCAAATGAAAGCCCGGTGTCCAACGTGTCGTTATTTTCTTTATCTGTGAATGTGGGTCGAAAGGATGATTTGCATCCTCCGCCAACCCTTCACACTGAAAAGAAGGAGTGAATTTTCCTAACGGACCCAAATCGACAACAAAACCTTGCTCCAATTTCGTCTTGACCAGATCTGCAAGTTCATAAATAAAAGATATCGCCTCTCCGTGTTTGCCATTGCATGCACTACCAAAAAGAGAACTCGAATGGTCGCTAGTTTCCAATTTCACAGTACCGCTACTTTGGAATGTAGCATAAATCTTCTTCTTGCCCTTTGGCTTACGAGGGTCGCCACGTTTAATCAATGTATATTTCATATTCTTATATAATTTAGAAAATCTTATCTGCAAATATAGTTCGTTTTTCCTGATTTCGTAAGACGATTTGCAAAAAAGGAGTGTTAATCTTTATTTAAAAACATACTCAAAAACATCACAGTCTCAAAACATCGCCTATACCTCTTGATTGACATTATCGTCTATCGCGCGGAACTTATCTTCCCATCGCACAGAGTTTTGTATTTGACAACACTTGAATCTCTTTCTAAAGTTACCTAACCACTTTTCTGAGCCCACTTAAACCTCAAGCGCAGGAAAGCTCTCGAACATCTAAGATGTTGGACTTCGAACATCTAAGGTGTTCGACTTCGAACATTTAAGATGTTAGGCTTCGAACATTTAAGATGTTAGAGAGCTAACGATGGGAAGACCCTTAGGTAAGCATAACTTGAGAGCAAGCGCGAGACAAAAAGAAAGTTAGGTCGCGAACAACACAAAAGTCTGCGCAATGGGAAGATAAGTCCTGCGCAATAGATAGAACTTAATCCTTATCCTTTTTTATAAACCAAAAGGCTTGCGCCCATAAAAAGGCATCAGGTTTGCAGTTTACTTAAAATAAATTACTACATTTGTGGGCAAGAAATGAATAACAAAAACAATAAATACTATGAATCTAAAAATCAGATTGGCTCTTTTGAGTTTTCTTGAGTTTGCCGTATGGGGTGCTTACCTCACGTCGATGGGCAGTTACGTGGCTGAAATAGGACACGGTGACATGATTTGGCTTTTCTATGCTTCGCAGGGCTTTGTGTCTATCTTCATGCCAGCGCTAATCGGTATCATTGCCGACAAGTGGATTCCTGCCCAAAAGTTGCTTTCCATCTGTCACGCCATTTGTGGATTGTTCATGCTCTCAGCAGGGTATTATGCTATGACGAGCGGTACTCAAATGCAGTTCGGCATATTCTACTGCCTGTATCTTGTAAGTGTAGCATTCTTCATGCCTACCATTGCTTTGTCTTACTCCGTAGCATACAACGTGTTGGAGCGCAACGGCATGGACCCTGTAAAGGATTTCCCTCCTGTAAGGGTTTGGGGTACGGTAGGTTTTATAGTTTCAATGCTTGCAGAGAATTTTGCCACAAATGCAAGTGGTGTACAGTTCCAGCACAGCTATGAGCAGTTCCTTGTGTCAGGAGCAGTAAGCATCGTGCTTTGCGGTTTTGCCCTGACAATGCCGAATTGCCCTTGCCAGCCAAAGAATGCCAAGGTGCAGACATTTGCCGAGGCTTCAGGACTGAGTGCCTTCAAGCTTTTCAAGCAGCGTCATTTTGCCTTATTCTTTATCTTTGCAATGCTGTTAGGCGTTTCCCTACAGATAACAAATGGATATGCAAACGATTTCATCAGCTCGTTCCGTAATTCCACAGACACGGCTATTGCCAATTCGTGGGGTGCACATAATGCTAATGCTCTGATATCTTTGAGCCAGATAAGTGAGACGCTTTGCATCCTGCTGATTCCTTTCTTCATGAAACGCTTCGGCATTAAGACGGTGATGCTCATCGCTATGTTGGCGTGGGTAATTAGGTTTGGCTTCTTCGGTCTCGGCAATCCTGCAGGCGGTGTATGGCTATTCATATTGAGTTGCATCGTCTATGGCGTTGCCTTTGACTTCTTCAACATCTCATGCTCTCTGTATGTAAATGAACATGCAGACAAGGATATACGCTCAAGTGCGCAGGGATTATTCTTCCTGATGACAAACGGTCTGGGAGCAAGCATCGGCACATGGGGAGCCGGCATCGTGGTAAACCACTTCGTTTACAACACCCAGACACCTGACTGGAGCACGGCATGGTACATCTTTGCCGCATACGCTCTGGTAGTGGCTGTGCTGTTTGCACTTGTATTTAGAGTAAAGAAGCCCCTCCATAGCCCTTCCGATGGAGGGAACAAAAAGTCTCCACTCGAAGAGATTTAGAGGGACCATGATATGAAAGAGGAACGATATTTCTATGTGCCTGACGCGCCGAAGGCGTGCGAACTTCCTGAAGAAGAAGCACAGCACGCTATTCGTGTGTTGCGTCTAAAAGAGGGTGCAGAGATATTCCTCATGGACGGACGTGGCACATACTATCGTGCCGAAATAACGCTCTGTGCTAATCATCATTGTCAATATCGAATCCTTGAGACATTGCCACAAAGCAAACCATGGCGCGGACATCTAACCATCGCTGTTGCACCAACAAAGATGATGGAGCGCGTGGAATGGTTTGTAGAGAAAGCCACAGAGATAGGCATCGATGAGATTGTGTTCCTTGACTGCCGTTTCTCCGAGCGACGACAGGTGAAGATACCGCGACTGGAAAAGATATGTATCTCCGCCGTCAAACAGAGCCATAAGGCATGGGTGCCCGTGATACGAGGGATGGTCAGTATAGATGATTTCATCAGGGAGTACACAAAAGGTGTGCGTTGCATTGCACACTGCTATAATGAAGAACGGCATGACCTGTTTTCACTTCTGAAAGACAACCGCGCTGCCGATGAAGATATCACCATTATGATTGGTCCTGAAGGCGATTTCAGTATTGACGAGGTGCAGGCGGCTATCGAACAGGGTTGGGTGCCCGTCTCATTGGGCGCAAGTCGCCTGCGCACGGAGACAGCCGCAATGGTGGCAACAGAGATAATGCAGTTAAACAATTGACAATTGATAATAAATGAAAGATATTATTATTGAAAGCAGAATACACAAATACGACTTTGCTGAACTCACCGATGCAGAGCGCCGACTTATTGAAAAAGCCATTGAGATGACCAACAATTCATACGCGCCATACTCAAGATTTCAGGTGGGTGCTACCGTTTTGCTGGACAACGGTGTGACGTGCGAGGGAGCCAATCAGGAAAATGCCGCCTACCCTTCAGGGTTATGTGCCGAGCGCACGGCAGTATTCTCCGCAAATGCCCGTTTCCCTCAAGCAAAGATTTTGGTTCTCGCCATTGCAGCACGCAAAGACGGCAGACTGACACCGAAGCCCATCTCTCCATGCGGTGCTTGCCGACAGGTGATTATGGAATGTGAGACGCGCTATTCCGCACCCGTCCGCATACTCCTTTACGGCACAGAGGGAGTGTATGCAGTGGATTCCATACGCGACCTGTTGCCTCTGCAATTCACTGCCGACGATTTGTAGAAATCACAGTCCATCAAAATGGAGCATACTTTTCGGCATATCAGCGTGCCTGTATTCTTACTCAATCATATTGGAGTGCTGATAGTCATTCTATGTATCGGATTCAGCAGTGTATGCACCGAACAGTTGACAATGACACTTCAGCCTCATTCTCCCCAGTGGCGAGCCGTCAGTGGCGATGATGAAGGGAGGACCATTCAACTCGATTTTGCTCTCCGTCTTAACAGCGACACCTCTATTGACATCTACCGACACACCACGAAGCGATGGGAGAGCATAAATATCCCAAATATCAAGCCCCAGAGGATTGACGGGTGGAGCCTCTGGAAAATCCAAAACCATGCAGACAGAGGAATCGTCCTGCAACTTGTCAAAGACCCTACCCTATGGTTTGCTTATATAGGATTCATCATCATGATGGTGGGAGCATTGCTCAATATCATTCATCTGTGGTGGCGAAAAAGCCTCGCTCCGCTTTTCATATTATTATTGGCTATGGGCTTGCTCGCAACATATTTCATCACGCCACGAAATGAAGACAACACGTTGCCGTCTGTCTTGCACTCAATATGGCTCATACCGCATATCGGCACTTATATATGCAGTTATCTCTGTGCGGGAACGGCTATATGTGTAATGCTCTGGGCTTTCATCTGCAAACTGCAGAAGCGACCTTATGACAGGCTTTTCCTCATCACAGAGAAGTGTGCCTGCTTAGCATTATCCTTCATGACAATGGGCATGGCATTCGGAGCGTTTTGGGCACAGGAAGCGTGGGGGCATTATTGGAATTGGGACTTGAAAGAGACTTGGGCTGCCATCACATGGCTACTGTTTGCCACCTTCATTCATCTGTGCAAACTGCATCGAATACAGAAGGTAGTCTCATCTGCCGTTCTCGTCATTGCCTTCTGCTGTATGCAGATGTGCTGGTGGGGCATCAACTATCTGCCTAACGCACAGCAACGGTCGGCACATCTTTACCACGTCAATGACTGATGAGTCAATCTTCCCTTATCACCCTTGCCAACTCCTGCGGTGTGATCTTCACTTTTTCCACCGTAAATTCCGGCACATTGTAGGAATTACGATTGAATATCTCAAAATCAGGATTCTCTTGTGGCATTTGAAAAGCCTTGTGCGCATGACCCTTACGGTCGAAATAAGAAACATACAGACGAGTATAGTTATTGTCCCATCGGCGACTCTCAAAGATTATCCATCTGCCGTTACTTGTCCAATTATGAAAACTCTCAGCCCTGTTGCTGTTTGCTGCCGTAAGCGGATAGGTGCTCTGCAGGGCATCATCACCGCTTAAATCAGTAACATATAGGTCGGCTTCCGGATGCCAAATATGGAAACAGCCATAATCACCCATTGCGACAAGCAGATACCGCCCATCAGGACTTATTCGTGGCACGGTTGCACTCTTGCCCATTGCAGAGGCGCACAGCACCATCTCCTCCTTGCCAAAAGTTTTGCTTTCCGAATGATAACTACGGCGGTATATGTCGTATTTCACCTCCTTGTATCTATCTACGATTTCATGCTGCATAGATATGTTGGCATCATCATTACCCATAAGTGACAGGCTGTCGCGGTAGTCAAACTTAGCCGAGGCATAATACAGGTATTTACCATCAGGACTCCATGTCGGGAATGCCGACAAGCGGTCTTGTTCATTACTTATCACCGTCACCTCATCGCTCTGTACATCGTAGAGCATCAACCCGCCTTGTGTGTCCTGCACTTCCACCTTTCCCTTGTAGATGGTATGGAAATTCTGCATCGTCCTGTTCATGGAATATGCAATGATGTCTTCTGTCGGGTGCCATGCTGGATAGACACCGGCACTGATTGTTCCGTCACGTTTCAAATCCACCTTACGCAGTTTCCCGTTGTCATAGATTACCGTCCCCCCATATTCGGCACGGACGTGAAACTGCGCACGGTCTGTGCGATAGTTCTGCACGGAATGGCAGTTGATGCATTGTCCGCCATCGACAGATTCAAGCATCTGATTATTATAAATTATCGACTCGTCAAAGGTTTGCAAATCACGCTGACAGAGAGACAGTTTTTCATACAGCGTATATGATGGTGGGATGAGCCTGTATGTGACATATCTGTCTATACTATCTTCCGCCACCATGATGGAGAAAGCATGATAGCGCATCCACTTGTCGCTACGTTTTGCATACACTGTCACCTTGATGCTGGAACCTTTTGCTGTCTGCACAATATCCTGCCAGTCGTCTTCATCAATCATCACGCGACTGTCCTGCCCTGACACATACACCATGCCCCGACATGAAAATTCTGCACGACAATCCTCAATGCCTTCTTCATCAATCATGAAATTGAGCGGTGCGATATTCGGCGGTATCACCACTTCAGCATAATCAGGAAAGATGCTCGGGAGTCTGCCGGTCTGCGTATATGAAGATGGAAGGTCATGAGTGTTGCCACAACCTACGAATAAAAGACAGACAAGGATATATAATAATTGCTTCATCAATATGACTTGTTATTTGTATAAAAATCATAATACCACCAATATGTGTGCCCGTATTTTCCATACAGCATCTCACCCACAACGGCAGTGGACGGCTCCTGTTCCATGAGCGACATCACGTCATAACGATATTGCTCATATTGTGCCCGCACCTCATCGCTGACATTCGTAGGGGTCTGTTCACCTGTTTTCTGTCCTCCCGTATCATCCCCGAAAAGCAATAATGCCTGCTGATAATATGTCGGAAGCACCTGTCCATCCCCTATGAGCGAATGATAATGACGAAGTGACTTCTGGAACAGCTTCTTCCGCCGCATCAGCATAGCATAATGCAATGCGAGTTCCTGCCCCTCGCGTGAGCTGTATTGCTCCCTGCTCAACTTATCCATCAGGAACACCTCGCTATATCCGCCATCGTTTGAAAGTTCGTTATGCCCTGTCACGAATCGCTTTACGGCGTGTTGTTCGGCGTGGCTCACATCCCAATTGGCATGAAATAGTGTAGTCTGCAACAGAGTTTTGTATTTCCTTGCAAGTTCCTTCTCTCCGCTGACGAGGGCACAACGATAGAACAATCGCAACCAATATGGCGACAATCCGTATTCAATGCTGTTTTCCATACACCACATATAAGCATAGTTAGGCAAGCCCAACCAATAATAAATCAGTGGTGAGGCGGAATGTACCATGTGTATGGGCAGTTTTGCATTCATTGCAGGGTTTATTCCACGATAATCATAGCTGAATGCTTCCTGCGCCAATAATCCTTTTTGTGTCAGAGCCACATCCTTCATCATCACCATCTCACGGGTAGGGCGACCATCTGTCGTATGCAGACATTGCAATAAGTCGTCCCAACGCCCTTCATCCATTGCACGGAGCATTGAGAGTTCAGCATGGAAATTCCTATTACGATAGTTGAGCATACTAGCTCCGCAGAGTGCCACACAGACCACAATCAGGGATACAAAAAAACTTATTCGCCGAGCAATGATGCCCCCGTGAAAATGCCGCATCAATGGCAAGAGGATGAGCGATACGGACACCCCCCACGGTGCGATGCTGAAGATACCGTCTCTAGCTTCATTATTAGCCACATAAGGGAAACCATATAATGGCAGAAACTCACGCTGATGCGTATCTGTAGAGCCTCTGTAATAAAGCATCACGATGATTATCGCCGTTATAATAGGCAACACAAAAGACAGCCACTGTCTGACGTTTTTTGGCATCGGAGTGAGCAATAACAGTACAACACCACCCAAAGTGGCTATCCATCCCAGCATTGGGAAACCCACCAGCACCCATAGAGTGAACATCACGCAACGGCAACGCCACCTTGCGAGGGTGTAGAAATAAGAATATAACACTAAGAGGAAGACTCCCGTTGTCGAACCGAACCAGTAAGACGATGTCTTTAGGCAGAATATCCAATACCCCAACTGGGTGATACTAGCAAGCAAGCCTATCGACGGTAAAAGGGCAAGCAACGCCATTCCGCCCTGAAGCCTGCAGGCTTTTATCAGCAGAAAGGTGATTCCTCCCCACATCGCGACTAACACACTTGCGCCAAGCCACGGATAATAAAACAGTTGGGTGAGCCACTCCCCTACCCATTCTCTCATGCCTCCTGGGTGTGATATAGAATCTCGGAAATAGTCATTTGTCCCTAACCATGGTGAGAAATCCTGAGCAGCATACAACAGGTCAGCATTGCCTATGACGAGTACGCCCCATGCGTAACACAACACGCCCACACAGACCACCATTGACAAACGTTTCGCGGAAAGGATTTTCATCATTCAAAGGAGTGAATTGGAGTCATTCGAAATAAATAGGCTGAAAGTATTCCGGGCGATGGAAATCCGGATTCGAAGTCTCTATTGGGAACCATGTAACATACTGTCTGTCATCACCACTGCCTACGCAATTATAGACATTTACAAAAAATATTTTTTGAGAAAAAGAGCCATAGTCGTGACACCAAAATGCCGATAGAGGCACTACCATAGCAAGTTCCCAATGAGTCTCACTACTGATGATTCCTACACTCTTACGCCCCAATGATGCCCAACGATCAATCTGTGCGAGATTTCCAAGAGTTGACTGCTCTCTGTCAGAACGTCCCGTTCCACACTCCATAAGGATTGAACCAAGACAATTAGACTCAATGTTGTAGTAACGATTATCGCCCTTTTCCATACAGAAAAACTCGCAACAGGATTCTTTATAGACTCCTTCAAGGTCGTTTTCTATCGTGCCGACAGTTCTTTTCTCTGTCACGCGATAATGTATTAACAAGTTCTTACCATTGTGTGCGATAGCGAAATCCACTTGAGGCAGATACGGATAAGCATCATGCCAGTTCAGCGTAGATACAGCATTATATCGTACTTTTTTCGAAGCGAACAATGACGGGATGTCGGCTGCACGCACGTCGGATTTATCTATATTTTCAGCAACAGACATATAGGATGGTTCTGGTGAGAGTTCATCATCAGAACATGCAAAGACTGTAAACAATAAGCACGAAAGAAACAGAATATTGAAATACTTGAAGTCCATACTGCAAAATTACGATAAAGTATCAGAAGTACAAAAAATACTTGAGCCATTTAAGAAGAACAATTCTTCATAATTTTTGGCTTAGGAGACTAGTATTCTTTTTATAAAATTGACGAGTGGGGACTGCATATCTGACGAAAGCACACCCATTTCCTATCAATTGGGAGTGGACACCCATCGTTGGGGTCCCGTATAACCATCGAAGGGGTCCCGTATAACCATCGAAGGGATGCCATCGAGGGCATCACAGCACCCTCTCGACAGCATCGCGACACCCCCAAGAAAGCATCGGAAAGTCCCCTCGATTGGAACAGATGTCCTGCGACTTTGGAGGATGAAAACCGAGCGTGCGTTTGACCTCTCACAAACGATGGGAAGACGAGGCACAAACGAGCGTTTGTCGAAAGGCAATCGAGAAGCCCCTCCCTATACCTTATTATATATATACGCGCCCGCGCGCGAGGGAAGCCTCCTCTAAATCTCCCCATAAAAGAGAAGACTAAAAGAGAATTAATAAACTTTTTACTATTCTCCTTTTAAGTGGCGATTTCGTTTCGTATCTTTGTTCACGAATAAAATGACGCTTATGAAAAGAATCTCAATTGCATTATTCATTATGACAACAGCCCTATTCTGCTCATGCAGTAAGCAGAAAGAGGAAGTAACTCCAGAGATGGATAGTTCTAGTTTTGTATTAGTGTCAGATGTCGTCCCCGATGCCATATTGGAGATACGCTATTTCTCCACATACAACTTCATCGGAGAACGTATCCCTGGGTATGAGGAGCCAGTGGCAATACTCACCCATCAGGCTGCCGACTCACTGAAAGCAGTCAGCGATGAACTCCTGCAACAGGGTTACCGTCTAAAGATATTTGATGCCTACCGTCCTCAATGTGCCGTAGATTTCTTTATGAAATGGGCAAAGGATAGTACCGATGTGCGGATGAAAGAGTATTTCTACCCAGAGCTTGAGAAGACCGTACTTGTGCCAGAAGAATATGTGGCAGAGAAAAGCGGACACACGCGGGGCTCTACCATTGATCTCACACTCTTTGACATGAGATTGGAAAAAGAAGTGGATATGGGTTGCACATACGATTATTTCGGGCTTGCATCACATCCCGATGTCCTGCCAGGACAGGAGGTGGGCGCATACAAGCCTATAAACGAAACGCAGTACAAAAACCGTATGATACTGCGCCAGGCAATGCTTCGACACGGCTTCAAACCTTACGACTGTGAATGGTGGCACTTCACGCTGAAAGATGAGCCATTCCCTGACACCTATTTTGAATTCCCGATAAAAACTGAAAGTATAAGACTATGAAACTGAGAATTATGAGTATCATCGCCAGCATGATGGCGATATACAGTTGCAACGCACAGACAACCACCAGCGAGGAAGTGGATGTGTTTACTACAGATAACGGCACTAATGTCTGCATACATTGCATCAAGCACGGCAGTCTGAGTGTCGAAATCGGTGGAAAATGGATTTATGTGGACCCTGTCACGGATAAGGTGCCGCCAACGACCAACTATACCACATGGCCGAAGGCAGACTATATCCTCATAACCCATGAACATGCCGACCACCTCGACCTAAAAGCCATTAAGCAACTGACGAAAGAAGGAACGGTGCTGATTACAAATCCACGAAGCAACGAAATCCTTGGTGGCAAGGGCGAAGTGATGAAAAACGGCGACAGCAGGACCATCAACGAATGGACAGTAGATGCCGTACCGGCATACAATACCTCTACTGGTAGTCTTCAATTTCATCCCAAGGGACGCGACAATGGTTATATACTGACTATCGAAGGCTTTCGCATCTACATTGCCGGTGACACAGAGCCGACACCAGAAATGCAGGACATAAAGGAGATTGATGTGGCATTGCTTCCGTGTAACAAGCCGTTCACGATGACGCCGAAGCAGTTGGCAGAAGCAGCAAAGACCATCTGCCCAAAGGTGCTGTTCCCTTACCATTATGGCAACACATATATCAAGAAGGTTCAGAGACTGCTTGACGGCAGTGGTATAGATGTAAGAATCAGGCAGTATCAATAATCCCCTATGGTATTGACAGCCTGCCTGACTCGTGTTCGATATGTGTGACGCCCTTACGGCGGAAAAGGTCAATCCAACTGATAGTCCATCGTCACCACCACGCGGACGGTCTTGATATAAGGTGTGGTGGCATCACGGTCCTCAATAGAGAACTGCCCTTGATTGGCATGGAGAATCCTGCCAAGGTCAGAATCAGAATCGGCAGCAAACTTCTCTGCTGTAGCACGTGCATTAGTGGTGGCTTCTTCCACCATCGCCGGTTTAACCTTGTTCAGACCCGTAAACTCATATACCACTTTGTTGGTTTCGTTGAACTCTTCAGAGACAATTGGTATGCCCTGTTTCATGAGTTCTGATTGTTTGCGCATGAGCGACCGTATCTTTTCCACTTCGGAAGAAGTGACGGTAATCACACTTGTTGCCTTATAGCGGTAGTTGAGCACATCATTCCCATAGTTGTCTGCCTGACGGTCAGTGATGGAAGGAGGGTTGACGCTTATCTCATCATCTTTCACCCCACCTGCCTTTAGAAACTTCACAATCTGTGCATTCTTCTGTTCGAGAATGCCGTACATTGCCGTAGGGTCACTGCCTATCTCCTTATACACCAACGGCCATGTCACCTTGTCTGCCTTGACTTCCTGTTCTGCCAGTCCCTTTACCGACACATGACAATCCCTGTCCTTAAATGTGATAATGGCAGAGCGCAATGCCAATCCTGCAATGATGATCGCCACAGCAACCATTGCAGAGGAAAAAAATCTTTCGTTCTTCATAAGTCAGCAATTTTATTTATGCAAAATTAGTCTTATTTCTCTCAAATAAAAAGCAAGACATCCACTTATTTTTCATAACTTTGTAAAAAATTTCCTCATAAGACACTATGAAAAAGACAATCTCATTGCTTCTAATATCATTTTACATTACGGTATGCGTAAATGCCAATACTACAACATACGTATTTACATCCACCACATGGAAGTCGAAGGTAGGAACGATTGTGACCGATGCCAAGACAGACGGTTGGATATGCAACAAAGAAGCAACGGATTACAACGAAGGTCGTACTGATGCACAGGGAGCATTGTATTCCCGTGGCGTAGGCGTAAAGACAGGGACAACCGGCGCAGGATGCACCTCCGTGATAACCTTCAGCAAGGTGCGTAAGGTAATCGTCAACTATTGCCAGAACTCCTCGAAGGGGAAGGGACAGATCAATATCAGCGTAGGCGACAAGACTGAGAGCATCATAGTGTCAAGACCTGCATCATCGGGCGAAGGAGTGTATAACCGTGATGCGGAACTGACATTCGCAGAAGAAAGTGGACAGGTCACACTATCCGTTGACTGTACGGAAAACGGCATATATATCAATACTATAACGATAAAAGCCGATAACGGCAGTCCTTACAATCCATCGGTTGCTGGAAGTGTGTTCAAGTTGGTGACGGATGCCAGTCAGTTGCAAGACGGCGACGAGGTATTCTTCGGCGTGGCAAAGGACAAGATAAACTATGTGATGGGAATATGGGATGAGACGTTCTCAAAAAACAATATCGCAGCCATAAAGGCAAGTTATGATGACGACCGACAGGTGGTGACAGCAGGTGATGAGTGTTCCTACATGGTGGAACGCCATGGCGACAGCATTGCCTTTCTCGACATCTACAACTGGTATCTCGTGGCAAGCGGTGGTAATCCTAACCGTGGCTCGAATAACTATCTGACGGTGTGGGATAAATACCACAGTGAGAATTTCGGAGATTATGGTCTGTGGGACGTACAGGTCAGTGCTGACGGAAAGGCTATGGTAAAGAGTTATGGCACATCACGGAGCAACCTGATACAGTTCAATCCAAACGGTTCGAATTCAAGGCCAATCTTTGCATGCTATGCAGAAGCACAATATACGCCGATAGCAATCTACCGACGCCAGAGTGATATTGACATCACAAAACCTATGATACAATGCAATTTCGTCAACTTCGGTTCACAACTCCTAACAGAAAAGAAAGTGGAGGACAGCAAGAGGCTTGCAGTTCAAGCCATAAACCTCAAAGAAGACATCACAGCATCATTGAAATATGGTACGGTGTTCGGACTTGACAAGACGCTGCTAGACAGAGACGGAGACAATCTCACTATCTCCTGCTCTGCCTCTGAGATGGGCGACTATATGGACTCACTCATACTAAAGAGTGGGGAGACGATGAAAGCCGTTGCAGTACTGTTACACGTGGACAGGACCATCAGCATTGCAGATGCACGAGGGCTGGAAAATCTTACAACCTGTTGGCTGAATGATGTGACCGTGACAAAGAAATACAATCAGCATATCTTCGCAAAGGATGCAACAGGATGCATACTGCTGTATGATGCAGGCAACATGTATGGACAAGGGATAAAGAAAGGTGACGTGCTGACAGGGGTAAGTGGCTATGTCAAGAATTACTATGGTAATCCTGAGGTGTGCCTGAACAGTCAGTTTGAGGTGACAGGGCAGACGGATGTGATGCCTGACATCATTGAGAGGCTGGACTCTGCCGACGTATGCAGGTTTGTGCGATTGGAAAATCAGAAACTGACGGCCATCAGTCTGTATGACCTGTTCAACTACATCGGCGAGCAGAGATACCCGGACAATATGAACTACAACGTGGAAGGTATCGTCTATTACTACGACAAACCAGTATTGTGCCCTACACTGATAGAGACAACAACAGGAATAACAGACAATATGCTTCGCCACGATAACGAAAACATGAGCGTGTATCAAGTCAACGGTCAACGAGTAGCGGTCAACAACCTCCGAAAAAGAGGAGTGTATATCTATAACGGCAAGAAAGTTGTTGTTCAGTAATCCATCACTTGCGGACATCATCTCTGCTGTTATGATACCAGTAGATGATGTTGCGACTGTGATGAAGCGTGTAATAAGGTTCCAACAAGAGTGTCTTCCAACGGTAAGCGTCAGATATAGAATCTGTGCGTGAAACATCTATCGTAAACGACAACGGGGCATCCTTGCCCACAGCAGAGATGCGCTGAAGAATGGTGGCACGGACACCGATGAGCTTCGGCATCTGCGACAATGCTATGCGCTGAGTATAACTGCCCGGAGAATGTCCCATGCGCTCACCACGTGCATATTCATGTGGAAGACTGTCATTCGGAAGATTGCAGGCAGAATAATCTGTCGTCAAATTCTGCAATGGTTTTGAGGTGCGCGCACCAAGCAACAGCGGTCCGTACTTGAAAGCGATATAATCCGACTTGTGAGGGCATTCCTCGTAACGTAACGTCATCGGCAATGACACTTCTATCTCATCTCCTTCATGGAACGGTCCGTCAAGCATGACATACGATGATGATGTATGTGCCGACACATCCACAGACTTGCCACCCACAGTGATGCTGAAGCCTGCTGCTACCCATGCCGGACGGCGTATGGCAATCGTGTAATCCCCACCACGGGTAACAGTCAGTTTTGAGGATTGCGAATATGGAAAACCCGTCTCCTGACAAATGCCGAAATGTCTGTCCCAAAGGATGGAAGGCGTAAAGAGATTGACGTATAATGTCCTGTTATCCTCAGAGTGTGTATAGATGAACTGCCCATACTTGCAGTGATTCTCCATGCCTGTACCCACACAACACCACATATCCTGATTTTCCACGCTGTAGATACGATAGGCCTGAGGACGAAGCGGTGTGAAATATACATAACCGCCCGTCAATGGGTCTTGAGTGGAAAGGATATGGTTATACATCACGTTTTCATAGAAATCCATATACTGCGCCTGATGAGTGTCGCAGAAAAGCATCTCGGAGAGTTTCATCATATTGTTTGAATTGCATGACTCTGGTCCGTCCATCTCGTTGATATACTGATTTCCATCACTCGTAAAATGTTCGTTGACACTATTTCCGCCGATGCATACCGTGCGGTGCTGCACCACATCATCCCAAAACACACGCGCTGCTTTAGCATAATCCTTTGCCGTTGCATCCTCCTGTGCTATCCGCTCAAAGCCTATATATTTCGGCACCTGCGTATTGGCATGTTTACCATCAAGGAAACGCTCATTGGCACTCTGCATATTGCTAACCATCGTCTTATGACTGTAACGATAGGCTGCTTCCAGATAACGTCTATCACCGAACAAGCGGTAAGCATCCACCAACATTTCGTTCATCCCTCCATGCTCCGTGTCAAGAATGTTCTGCATCTGCTCATCGGAAAGATGTGAAATGAGACGTATGCTCCAGTCGCACATTCCACGGAAGAGACGCTGAGCCTTACGTGCTCTGGCACCTGTGGCATAAACAGCCACATCACGCAGTCCTGCCATAATCTTATGCTCACAATAGAAAGGCACCCACCAGCGCACCTTATTCCAAGCGTCAGTATTGCCATGATAAAAGTCGCGCCAAGCATAATTTATCGGTTGTCCACCTATGAAGCCACGCATACCGTCCTCATCATCACGGAACGCTTTCTGGCAATCGTCCATCACACGGAGCATATAATCCATCCTCTCAGCCAATTCTGCCTTCTGGTGAGAATCACTGCTTACGTTCCACGCAAGAGCAAGAGCCGTAAGATAATGCCCTCCCACATGACCATCAAGGCGAAAACCGTCACTGCCCCAGTTGGCATGATTCGGATGGCGCTCCTCCCATCTGTAATACGGACTTGATGTATCATCCGTCGCCGACAGCCCTGCCTGCCTTATATAAGGCGTAAGCAATCGGTCAACATCATATTTCAGCAGATTCCGTATGTTAAGGTCCTGCGCCACGCGGAACGGTCCGTCTGTTATGATAGTCTCATCAAGAGGGAAACACTGCGGATATAGCTTTGTCTGCGCCTGACATACAACACCGCAAAGCATACAAAGCAGAATGGAAAGGGGAAGGAATCGTTTCATAACCTGTATTTTAGTTTTTCGTAGAGAGCAAAGTTAATGATAATAGGATGAAGTGACAAATTTTGCGAGAAAGAAAGTCCCCCACTCCACTTCTGCGTGGAATGAGGGACAATCTTTTATTTATCGTTCTTACTGTTTATTTCGTATAGAGTGCCACGATAGTCTCATAGAGCTCCTGCTTTCCTGAAGTCTGCTTTGGCTCATTCACTTTCTTACCATACTCATATACCTGCTCAAGAGTAAGCTTACCATCTTCAAAGTCCTTACCCATACCTGCATCGAAGCTTGCATAACGCTCCTTTACCATTGCAGGGATTGGGGAGTTTTGGAGGATGTCGGCAGCACTTTCGAGTGCACGTGCCATTGCATCCATACCGCTGATGTGAGCAATGATAATATCATCAAGGTCAGTAGAGTTGCGGCGTGTCTTTGCGTCGAAGTTTGTACCGCCAGGAGCAAGACCACCATTGCGTATGATCTGCATCATAGCCTGAACAAGTTCATACTGGTCAATAGGGAACTGGTCTGTATCCCAACCATTCTGATAGTCACCACGGTTAGCATCAATAGAACCGAGCATACCTGCGTCAACAGCGCAAGCCAGTTCGTGCTCAAATGTGTGACCGGCAAGTGTTGCATGATTAACTTCAATATTTACCTTGAAGTCCTTATCAAGATTGTGTGCCTTGAGGAAACCGATAACAGTTTCTGTATCAACATCGTACTGATGTTTAGTTGGCTCCATTGGTTTCGGTTCGATAAGGAAGTTGCCCTTGAAACCTTTTGAACGGGCATAGTCGCGTGCCATTGTCAGCATCGTTGCCATGTGCTCTTTCTCACGTTTCTGATCTGTGTTAAGGATAGACATATAACCCTCACGGCCACCCCAGAATACATAGTTCTCTGCACCGAGAGCAATACCTGCATCAATAGCGTTCTTGATCTGAACGATTGCACGTGCTACGACATCAAAGTCAGGGTTTGTGCTTGCACCATTCATGTAACGCTTGTTGCCGAATACGTTGGCTGTTGACCACAGAAGCTTCTTACCGCTCTTTGCCATCTTCTCCTTCAGATAAGCAACAATAGCCTTGAGGTTAGCCTCGTATTCCTCTACGCTAGAACCTTCGTCAATAAGATCAACATCGTGGAAACAGAAATAGTCGATACCAAGTTTGTCCATGATTTCAAAACCTGCATCAGCCTTGTTCTTTGCTATCTCAAGAGCATCTTTTCCTGTGTTCCATGGGAAAGTCTTTGTACCAGGACCGAACTGGTCAGCACCTTCTGCACAGAGTGTGTGCCACCATGCCATTGCGAAACGCAACCATTCTTTCATAGGTTTACCCATGATCACCTTTTCGGCATCATAATAATGGAAAGCCATAGGGTTCTTTGACTCCTTGCCTTCAAACTTAATCTTTTCTAAATTTGGAAAATAAGCCATAGTTCTTTTAAATTTTTGTTTATGATAATTAAAAATGTTTGTCATTTATTGTTTCTCCAAACGCTCTGACCACAGATCAAACGCTTTCATATATGCTTCACGGCCAGTTTCATCAGGCTTAACCGTACTCACATGACGCAGAGTAGCAAAAGCCTCATCGCTATCCTTGTAGATTCCAGCACCGATACCCGCACCACGTGCTGCCCCCACAGCTCCGTCTGTCTCATACAGGTCAATGGTTGCACCCGTAACATTTGCCAACGTAGTACAGAAAAGCGGACTGAGGAACATATTGGCATAGGCAGCATGAATATTCGTAACACTCATCCCCATAGCGCGCATGATATCAATGCCCTGCTTGAAAGAGAATGCAATACCCTCCTGTGCTGCACGCAACAGATGAGCCCTATTATGCACATTGAAGTTGATGCCGTGTATGCTGCAACAGACATCACGATTCTGCAACACACGCTCTGCTCCGTTACCGAACGGAATAACCGATACGCCACCAGCACCTATCGGAGCTTCACTTGCCATACGGTTCATATCGTTATACGACATATCCGGAGTCATCACATTGCGTTTCATCCACGCATTTAGGATGCCTGTACCATTGATGCACAACAATACACCAAGTCTGGTAAGCTCCTTACTGTAGTTAACGTGAGCAAATGTATTTACACGCGACTTAGGGTCGTAGTTCACTTCACCCAGCACGCCATAGACAACACCCGAAGTACCACCTGTAGCGGCAATCTCTCCCGGCTTCATCACATTCAATGAAAGGGCATTGTTTGGCTGGTCACCACCACGGTAAGTAATAGGAGTTCCCTCAGTGATGCCAAGCTCATGAGCCACATCACCGCATACCCGTGACTGTACGGCAAATGTAGGTACGATGTCCGGGATAAGAGCCTTACTGAAACCGAAAGCATCCATCACGTCATTGCTGACCTGTTTCTCAGCAAAATCCCAAAAGATACCCTCTGAGAGTCCAGAAACAGTAGTATTGATATCGCCTCCGCTGAACTTCATTGCGATATAGTCGCCCGGCAACATAATCTTATGTATTTTATCATAAATCTCAGGCTCATTGTCTTTCACCCACGCAAGCTTTGCAGCCGTGAAGTTACCCGGTGAGTTAAGCAGATGACTTAAACACTTCTCAGCACCTATGCGCAACATTGCAGCATTGCCGTATGGCACAGCTCTACCATCACACCAGATTATACTTGGACGCAGAGGTTTGCACTCCTTATCCACGCACACCAATCCGTGCATCTGATATGAGATACCTATTGCCTTTACGTCTGCCAAAGGCTCTGCACCTTCGGCAACAGGACGTTGTGCCGTTATAATAGTACACAATTTCTTTGTGGCTTCTTTCAAATTTTCCCACCACATCTCAGGCTCCTGCTCTGCCCAACCTATCTGCTTTGCCATGATGGCAGCCTCTTTCTCTGGATAGAATGTCGTGGCTACTATCTCGCCCGTAACAGCGTTCACCAACGATGCCTTAACTGACGATGTACCCACATCATAGCCTAATAACAATTCGCTCATAATAGTTGTTTTCAAGTTAGTTTTACAAAAGTATATATTAAAATACTTACGTGCAATAGCATATACACACTAAAATATTTTTTTGACCTGTATCAACCTTTCTATACTCCCTACTAATAGTTGACGGTCTCTGTCTTCCAATCGTCATCAAAATCGAAATGCATTGTCTGCGACACTTGAAAGAAGCGTCCTGTAGCAGTAATGTGCTTGCCGATACCCATATTCAGTCCGTCAAACGTGCGTGTCTTCACCACTTCGTTCTCATAATCAAGTGCATCAACAGTAAGACTCATCTTCATTTCACGTTCTGGAAGAAACAGAAATACCGAGACCGAGTCTGTTTCCCGCGTTTTCGGTCTTACGAATATATAAAGGGGGCGTTCAACATTTGCTAGACCTGTCGTCGGGTTTAGCGTCTGACCACCGGCAGAAAAAAGGAAACGGAACTGGCGCACCTCATCAGGCACACCATCCTGACAAATCAAAGAGAACTGCGAGACACACCGCTGCATCGTCATCCTGATTTCTGAAGAATACACATCATCAACATTCACATGGCTCACGGCACAGAACACATCAGTCAAATTTTCGTCAAAACAAACTTCCTTGACAGACTGTATATCACACTCCATATAACTGCCGACCGCCACCATAGTGTACTCTCCGGAAGACAGGCGCATGGTTATTTCCCCAAAGTGCCCATTCTCATTTTGTTTCTGCACCTCATTATACACTTTCTTTCCAGACGTATCAAACACGGCAAAAGTTATAACGGCCGAAGATTGCCCCTCGCGCGTGCGCGTACCTATTAGTGATTCACTCAACTGAAACTTGTCAATCGTTACCTGTAAAGTACTTTCCTTTTTCTCTTCGTTAGAAAAGTTCACTCTCTCACAACCACATAGAATGAGCACAAAACACGATGCAATAAGGAATCCTTTCATAAACGTACATAATATTATATCTCACCGCACAGGCTATGCATCATAGCTTCTTTCACCTCGTCAGCCGTCATTCCGTCACCGAAAAGGCGCATCATCTTCGTCAATGCAGCCTCCACGGTAGCATCCTGCCCACTGATCACTCCCGCCTCATATAGATGCAGTCCTGTACCATAACGATGCATCTCCACATTGCCGTCAGTACATTGCGTAATATTCACGATGACTATTCCCTTTTCTGTAGCCTGTCGGAGCTGATTTGCGATGGCTGTATCCTGAGGGGCATTGCCTGCCCCAAATGTGCGCAGGATGACGCCTTTCAGTCCCTTTATACTCAGCATACTTCCCAGCACATCTGCTTTTATACCCGGAAACATGCTCATCACAAGCATGTTCGTATCCATATCATAATGAGGAATGAGTGGCTTATCCACGTTATCCACCTTCATTATTGCGGCAGTATTATATTCTATATCCACTGCTGAATGGGCAAGAGGAGGATAGTTATAGGAATGAAACGCATCAAAGCGTTCAGCACTGCTCTTTGTCGTGCGATTCCCACGAAGAAGTTTATCGTGGAAGAAGATGCTGACCTCCGGCACACGTGGCTCTCCATTGTCGTAAACAGCACTGGCAATCTCAATTGCCGTCACGAGGTTTTCTGTCCCATCAGTACGCAACTTACCTATCGGCAACTGAGAACCGGTAAGCACCACCGGTTTCCGCAATCCTTCAAGCATGAAACTCAAAGCACTGGCAGTATAAGCCATGGTGTCCGTTCCGTGCAGCACGACGAAGCCATCATATTTCCCATAGTTCTCAACAATGATTTCAGCCAACTTACGCCACTGTTTAGGTCCCATATCGCTTGAGTCCAATGGTGGATCAAATGAGACGGTATCCACGTCAAACTCCCGTATCTCATGAACAGCCATAAGGACAGACTTAAAATCAACGCTTTCAAGAGCACCCGTAAGATGATTTTCTTTCATACCTATGGTGCCTCCCGTGTAGATGAGCAGTATTCTTCCCATTATCGTTGTCTATTGTAAATCAAAAAACCGGCTTGATGAAAAGCCAAGCCGGTTTCTTTAGTTCTGTTTATAAAACTACTACCTTATTTGAGAAGGTTGTTGCGGATGCCTTTCAGCTGTTCATGCATCTCTGCAAGCTGTGCCTTCAGTTCATCAACGCTCATTGCGTTCAGAGCCTCAAGTGGCTGAATAGCATCACACAGTTCTTCGAGTTCAGGAGCATATTCCTTTAGACGGTTGAGAGCATTCTGGAAGAGGATGATGCGGTAAGTAATGTTTGAAGCACTCTCGTCTGTAAAACACTCAATAAACTTATTGTTAGTATCCTGTGAGATGATATAGAGTTCCTCTACAAGGAATGCAGTTGCAGTATCCCAGAAAAAGTTGATACGACCGTTCTCTTCTTCCTTTGTATAGAAATCCTGCATCTTTTCCTTAATATCGTTTTCTTTCTTTTCTGCTGCTTCTTCAAATGCCTTAAAAGCATCATCATCAAGATCAATAACTAACTTCTTGATTGCTGCATCATACTCATCAATAGGCATATCATAAGCCTGCGCAATCATCTTGTCTGCACTAAGAATAGCCACTGCACGGTATTTCTGTGACAGTGTTACAAGGTCGTTTGTTGTGGCTGGGTCAATGAGATACTCTGGCTTAACCTGCTTCTCTTCTTCAGAGAAAACAATCTTACCTTCTTTCAGGTTGGCAATAAACGGCATATCACCCATCTTTGCGAACTCAGAAGCCAAAGAGTCAACTTGCATCTTGATGTTAGCCTCAATCTGCTCTTGTTCAAAACTCTTTTCTTCTTCAGCACCTGCATTTACCTGCTGTTTGCTACCGCCACACGATGTGAGCAGTGCTACTGCTGCCAATGACATAAATAATTTCTTCATAATGTTGTTAGTTTTAATATTAGTTTTGTTTGTATATAGTTTTCAATTTCTTTCCTTACGCAATTTCCGTCCCGGGAAATCAAAAAGCAGACAGAGTGTAAACAGAATACACATCAACCCTAACACACCCATGTTATACCATAGTGTCTTTATGTGTGTGTTACCTATTATCTTCACACTGCTGTAGAATGGTGCACGACCGTTCCGGCTCAGTGGGTCAAGATAGATAAACCCAGCATTAGGCACAATATGCCCGTCCACCACCTTACACAACTCTTCTGACGAGGAGTTCAGCACCATACTCTCCAACTGCAGGTTATAGTGGTCACGTTTCAACTGTGTCATTGCCTCCTTGCCATCGCGACGTATTATCAAGGAAACGGCTTTATCGAGATCCAATGTTACGCGATTGCCACGTTTCGACAGCACTGTCTCTGCCTCATCAAAGAGTGCCTTGAGCGAAGCATAGGAATAATCGCCTTTATATTCTTCCATCTCACACACGTCAAGAAGCGTAGGGAGCGAGTTCTTAATCACTTCCATGTGGGCATCAATCTCGCTCTGCAGTTCTTCTTTCCTACTGCTTGTCTTTATTTGGCCTTCCTTGCTGTGCATAGTCTGCAACTGTGATTTCATCTCATAGAGGAAACCGTTATCATAATACATTGCTTCATAACGGTTCTTATCTGCCTCGAAACGTGGCTGCTCATAGTCATTGTCTGAGAATGATGTAACAGCCAGTGCCTCAAATGCCCAACGTGAAGGAATAACATCACCTATCACCGGCACATTACCCGTTGTACTGCGCGGAGTAAGGTCGGAAAACTTCACCACCAGTCCGCAGAGCAATATTTGAGGAATAAGCAGAATAGGTATCGTGATGTAGATTGCCACAACACTATTCATACACTGTGAGAGCAACAGCCCCATAAGTGCAGCCAGAAAAGCAGAAGCGAATAGTATCAGCCACCATGTAAGGAACAGACATTTTATTCCCATTATCACATTGCCCACAGCGATGAAGAGCAGTGTCTGAATAAGTGTTACTACAGCCATGAACAGAATCTTCGACCATATATAACTCTTATATGAGAGGTTGAGGAATTTCTCACGTTTCAGCAATGCTCTGTCTTTTATTATTTCCTCTGCACTTCCACTCATGCCAAGGAAGATAGACACTATCACTGCCATGAAGTAATACGACACCATATTCGAGTTGTTCATCACGCTGTACCCTTCCAATGGTGCATATCGTGTGAGCATCGAACAGATGAGTGCCAACACCGGAGCCTCCAGCAATGTGATGAGTATATACTGAAGGTTTGTGATCTTTGCCTTGAAGTTGCGCAACATGAAAATAGCAATCTGTTTCAGTGCTGACGGACGGTGCTGGTCTGTACCAGGCAGGTCTTCCACCTTTGTCTTCGACTTCGGTGCCGTCTGCAAATAGAGTTCATGCCACTCCTTCGGTGTCTTCTTGCGCTCGTTGGTCAGTTGTCCCGTCTCCGACAATGCCTTTTCATCAATGATATTCAGGATTATCTCAGGATTCACATTACCACACGTAGGACAAGTGCTTATATCTGCATCAGCATAGTTTGCTGCCCGTTTGAAATAAGTGACAGCCTCTATCGGGTTACCGTCATACACAGGGTAGCCACCTTTATCCAATAGCCACAGACGGTCAAACAACTTGAACACGTCCGATGACGGCTGGTGAATATTTGCTACTATCAGTTTACCCTTCAGAGCCTGTTCCTTCAGCAGGTTGACCACCATTTCCGTGTCTGCCGAAGAAAGACCTGAAGTAGGTTCATCAAGGAACAATATCGATGGTTCGCGAATCAGTTCAAGAGCTATGTTCAAACGCTTACGCTGCCCACCGGAGATATATTTATTTACCGGCGACCCCACCTTCAAATCACGTGCTGCTTCCAGTCCAAGATCGGATAGCACGTCCATCACACGGCGGTCTAACTCTGCCTCAGCCATGCCATCAAAACACAACTTGGCAGTAAAATAAAGGTTCTGATATACTGTCAGTTCTTCGATAAGCAGGTCATCCTGTGGCACATAACCTATCAGCGCCTTTGCCTCTGGCGTACTGATATCATGCCCGTTTATCGTGATGGCTCCCGACTGCGGACGCAACGTACCATTCAGCAACGACAGCAACGTGGACTTGCCCACACCACTACCGCCCATAATGGCAACCAACTCACCATTATAGAGATTGAAAGTGAAATCGTGCATACCATTGTCGCTTCCGTCACCGAAACGGAACTCCACATGGTTGCCACGCAACTTTATCTTCGGACGCTCCGTCTGCGACTGTGCCATAAACGGTGCCATCACGTCAAAATAATACAACGTAACATCATGATGTGACTTCATCACACCGCTACGTTGCCATACCTGAAAAGCACCCGGACGCACCAGCACGTCATTCATCCTCACGTTACTCTTACCTAAGTAGGCAAAGACAATGAGGTTAAATGGCTCTATATAAAGCGATTTAAGTATTCCATCTGCATAATCACGCTTTCGCACATGCTCCAGCGAGTCATCACCTCTCACGAAAGTAGCCATATCAGCAAACATTTCGTCTGTGATATTAAAACTGTCAGCCACAGCATGGAACGTATCGCCATATTCTGTCACGCCACCATCCACAGAGCAGAACTCCATGAAACGGAGCAACATCAATGCCTGCTCCTCTGCTGAGATTTTACCCGTAAGACGTGAACAGATATCTTTCACCACCTTGTCGGCATCCAGTTCTGGCATATCTTCATAGAAATCGCGCAAGTCATTATACAGACTCATTGAAAACTCCAAATCGCGCACACCGAAATGATGCACAAGATAGTCTGAGAGATTATGTTCAGAAGCCAACCTGTCTGCTTTATTCTGCGTACTGAACAAAGCAAAGAGATTAAGCAGACTTGAAAGAATTATATCGTTCATTTATCTCCGACAAATATATTTACACAAATTCACACAATATCGTGCAAATGTAATAACATTTTATGAGCAATACAAATTTTCGATTCTTTTTATTGCTCACATCTAATCCGACCGAGTCGGGACAAAGTCAACATAAAAGTGGACCCTTAATAAAAAAAAACTTAAAATACTCCACCATCATTTGGCAGATATTTGTAATTGTAGTAATTTCGTGGCTAAAAGATACACGTCGTATGAACAAGGTTGTTTGGATATTGAATTTTCTGGCTCGGTATAAATATATAATTGCTGTCTGCATTGGTGTGATAATCATTGGTAATGCACTTATAAAGTATTTTTCATATAACAACAGGATAAACACGCTGGAAAAAGACATCGCGAAATACACACAGATACATAAACGCGACTCCACACTACTGAGGAAACTGGAAACAGACCCACAGGCGGTTCGGCAGGTTGCACGAGAAAAATACTTTATGCACACAAGTGATGAGGATGTTTTTGTACTCAGTGATGATGAAGAAGAATAGTATTATGGGCATCGGAGGCATCTTGATGGTGCTCAGTGCATTGATGTATTTCTTTGACAAAAGTATTTATATCCAAATTGCATTTGTCATCGGGACGCTTTGTTTTGTACTTATGCAGTGGTGGCAGAAGTTCGATGGTGACACCCTCGCCTTGATGCGCCTGAGAAAATTACAGATTATAAGTGGGATTTTTCTGCTATCATCGGCCATACTGATGCTTGCCAACAACTTCGTGTATGAAATATACACCTATTTCAAGATTGACATCTACAACTATTGGATTGTGGCGCTCTTTATCGGCGCACTATTGCAGCTTTATACAATCTTAAGAATAGATAAAGAATTGCAAAAAAAATAAAAATACGCTTTTTGCCGTGATATTATCATACAAGTTTATCTACCTTTGCCGAGCATAAAAACAGCAGTTGACTATAGACACAGTTGACCATCGATATATGAAGATGTACAGACACGCCATACTCCCGATTTTGACCACGATCCTCCTACTGACATCATGCGCAGGGTCTTACAATGTGAAAGGCTCCTCGTCAATGTCTGGTCTTGATGGGCGTATGCTATACCTGAAAGCCGTTGAGGATAACGAATTGATGAGCCTTGACTCTTGCGATGTCCTGCATGGCGAGTTTCATTTCTCCGGCACATTAGACACCATCCGCATGGTGAATCTCTTTATGGGTGAGGAATGGGTGATGCCTGTGGTGTTGGAGTCTGGTCCTATAACAATCAGCCTGACATCAGCACAACAGCGTGTCAGTGGCACTCCGCTGAATGAAACACTCTATAGATTTCTCGACAAAAAACTACAGATACAAAATCAGATAGAAGAGTTGTCTCATAAAGAAGCACAGGCAATAATGGATGGCGAGCGCATAGAGGATGTGCACGACGCGCTCATCATGCAGGCGCAACGATTAAGTGCAGAACTTGATGAACTGGAGACGACTTTCATCGTAAAGAACTCTGACAACATACTCGGTCCAAGCATCTTTGAGACGCTTTGTAGCGGTTTTCAATATCCTGTCCTGACGCCACAGATAGAAGAGATAATGAGTCGCGCGACACAGAAATTCAAATCCCATCCTTTCGTAATGGACTATTACCGCACGGCAACAGAGAACATGCGTCTCATGCAGGGTTACGACCGCAAGGATTTGGATAACCTCCCGTCAGAATAAGGTGGGTTCGATAAATTACTTATAGAACACACCTAAATGTTTTTCCTTCGTTTTCTTATTCCACCGATAATCTTGCTTTTGATTGTTGCAGGACTCGTTTATGGTGTCGTGCGCAACGTGATACGTCTCTGTCGGCATAAATTAAAAATACGTCATGCCATAACCCTTGCCTTCTGTCTGCTTATCATCGGGATTATCACATGGGGATTTACTCTCGGCTTTGAAGCATTCCGAAGGGTTGAAGTGGAATACGCATCAAAAGATTTGCCTGAAAGTTTTGACGGCTACCGCATCGTCATGTTCTCTGACGCTCATGTAGGCAATTTCCATGGCAGTCGGGCGCATATCCTGCGCCATGCATTACATGAGATGAATGCAGAAAAAGCAGATGCCATAGTGTTCTGTGGCGATATTGAAAACCAAAGTCCGGAGGAGTTATTACCATTCATTGATGATTTCAAAGGATTACATGCAAAGGATGGTGTATTCTCAATTCTTGGCAATCATGACTATTCTCTGTATATGCACAATGCTGATGAAAAGAAAAAGCAGGAGTCATTGGCGCGTACCATCGCCACCGAAGAATCTTTCGGATGGAAGGTGCTTCGTAACGAGAACACCATCATTCACCGTGGGGAAGATAGTGTATTTATCGTTGGCGAAGAAAATCAGGGCGGTGGGATGTTTCCCAAATATGCCAACGTAGAGAAAGCCATGCAAGGCATTCCGAATACAGCGTTTACCATTATGCTTCAGCATGACCCAACAGCATGGAGGGAGCATATTCTTAAAAAGACAACAGCGCAACTGACCCTGAGCGGACACACTCATGCAGGACAGTTCTCTGTGTTCGGGTGGAGCCCTGCGTCACACATTTATGATGAAGTGCGTGGTGCATATTATACCGAAGACGGACGGATGCTCTATGTGAGCAGTGGACTTGGGGGAGTCGTCCCTTTCCGCTTCAACATGCCGGGCGAGATTGTCGTCATCACGCTCAGATGTAAACAGGTAACTCCGAAAGATTAAAACTTAAAACGAGGAAATTCACCGAACTCCCCTTTACAACTATCCCTACATCCAACTTTTCCCATCTTTGCCTCACCGCCTTCCGCTCGGAGCCTATAACTTGTCACGACAAGTTGATTAAATTGTCGTGACAAATTGAGTAAATCGTCGTGACAATTTGATGAAATCGTCGTGACAAGTTGTAGGCTCTGTTGGTTTGACACCGAGGCATCGTAAGATAGAATGGTAGGATGCGACCCTTACAAACCCTTACAAAGCGAAGCATCGTTTTGTGATTCTTTGGATTTTAGTGAGGCAAATTTGTTTATTTTTATATTTTGTACTACCTTGCATCCGAAATAATAACATCAAATATGAGCGATAGTATTATCATTATCCCAACGTACAACGAAAAAGAGAACATCGAGAAAATCATCCGTGTCGTATTGGGTTTGGAAAAGCAGTTTGACATACTCGTCATTGATGATGGCAGTCCTGATGGTACGGCAGAAATAGTAAAGAAGTTGATGAGCGAGGAATTTCCCGACAGGCTGTCGCTGATGGAGCGTAGCGGGAAACTCGGTCTCGGTACGGCATATATCGCTGGTTTCAAGTGGGCGCTCGAAAGGGATTATGAATACATCTTTGAGATGGATGCTGATTTCAGTCATAACCCAAACGACCTGCCACGCCTCTATGATGCTTGTGCGAAAGATGGTGGCGACTTAGCCATCGGTTCACGTTATGTCACGGGAGTGAACGTGGTGAACTGGCCTATGGGTCGCGTGCTGATGAGTTATTTTGCATCCAAATACGTGCGCATGATGACAGGTGTCCCTATCAACGACACGACAGCTGGTTTCGTATGTTATCGTAGGTCCGTATTGGAAGCCATGAACCTTGGCAACATACGGTTTAAGGGCTACGCTTTCCAGATAGAGATGAAATATACGGCATACAAACTTGGTTTCAAGATAAAGGAAGTGCCTGTCGTCTTTGTCAACCGCGTAGAAGGGACATCAAAGATGAGCGGTGGCATATTCTCGGAAGCATTGTTTGGCGTAATCCGTTTGAGAATGACAAATATCCGTAACAGACACAAATCGTCAATAGTCAACGGCTGATATCCTATGAAATCTTTTCAGAGTTCAACACTTTTCTTATTATTGACCCTATTACTTTGTGGATGTAGTAAGGCAACATATTTGACGGCAGACCGTCAGGCACTGGAATTTGGGAAGAAAGGCGGAGAGCGGTGCATCCATATTGACTGCGATGGCGATTGGGAGGTTGCCGTCTGTCCGAATTGGGTAAAGGCAGAGCGACTGGGCGACAGTCTCATGATAAGATGCCTTGATGAGGTGCGCATACAATCAGAGATTCAGGACACCCTGTTCATACAGGCTGATACTATCAAAAGGGGGATATTGCTGGTGAGGAATGGAGTAGCCACATTCGTGCGTTTCTCCCCTACCCGAGTTCATTTTCCACAGGCAGGAGGCAGTCAGGAGGTGAATATCATTACAGATGGCGACAAACTGAACATCAGTTATGATGAAGGGCTGGATGTCAGTCTCACGGATAACACGCTCTCTATTTCCACAGACGCGAACAACAGCACATGGCAACGTACAAAGATGATTTATGTGCAAACAGACTATGTGAAAGAATCACTCACTATCACACAGGACGGATGGGCACAGCATCAGCAGAGACCGATACGAAAAATCGTGCAAGTGGAGCCGTGTGCGGAATGTGGCGGTGCGGGACGACTGCTTTATGAGATTCAGGTTGAGACAGGAGAGAAAGTGTATCATAAATGCGAGGCTTGCAACGGTACAGGGAGGAAAGGAAATTGACAACTCACTCACAAAGACTCATCGTTTATAAGGCAAGTGCCGGAAGCGGTAAGACGTTCAATCTTGCCGTGGAATATATCATGCTGCTGATAGAAAACCCAGAATGCTACAGAAATATTCTGGCTGTTACCTTCACGAACAAGGCTACTGAGGAAATGAAAACACGCATCCTCAGTCAACTGTATGGCATATCCCACGGACTTTCTGCCTCTGAAAATTACATGAACGAAATCGTCAGCAGACGAAGACAACGTGCCTACAAGGATCTGTCACCGCAGAACATACGTCAAAGGGCTGGTATGGCACTGGACAACCTGCTGAATAACTACAACTACTTCAGGGTCGAGACCATTGATTCATTCTTTCAGTCAGTGATGAAGAATCTTGCTAAAGAACTCGATCTGACACCAAACCTGCGTATTGACCTCAGCGATACAAAGGTCAAGGACGAAGCCGTTGACCGCATCATCGAAACATTGGATGATGATGCAAAAACAAAAAAGCAAATCATCAAGTTTGTGGAAGAGAGTATTGAGGACGACCATGGATGGAATGTGATAAGGAAAATCAAAGACTTCTCATCCACCATCTTCAAAGATTTCTATAAAGAAAATTCAGAACGTCTGAATCAAGCAATAAACGATATTGACGCTTTTGAAAAACAATTAAAAGAGTTTGTCAAAGAGTTTGAAGGTCAGATGCTGTCTATTGCCGATGAGTTTGAAAGACAATTTGCAGGCATCGAGATTAGTGGACGTAATAATATAAGCAACTATTTCAAAAACATCCGTAAAGGCGAATATCAGGATTCCATACTTCTGAAGAATTATGTCAAGAAGGTGCTTGATGACGAGACAGCCATCGCTCATGACATCACAGTACGATGCGAGAAATACCGTAAAGAACATATCGGGAAGTATCTCTCGGCAAAGGCTGTGCTGCCATATATCGGACAGTTACTCCTGCTGAACAAAGTGGAGGAAACCGTTCACCATCTCAACAATGATGCCAACCGTTTCCTATTGAGCGACACACAACATCTGTTGCAGAGAATGATTGACAACGACGACGCTTCGTTCATCTACGAGAAGACGGGAAGCCATCTGCGCCATATCATGATAGATGAATTTCAGGACACCAGTATCGTGCAATGGAAGAACTTCCGCATATTGCTTGACGACTGTCTGGCGCAAGTCGGTTGCACATCGCTCATCGTCGGAGACGTGAAGCAGAGCATCTACCGCTGGCGTTCAGGCGACTGGCGTCTGTTGCACAACATCGAGAATGAGTTTTCCGACAACATCAGGATAGAGACGTTACAGAACAATTTCCGTTCTGCAGAAAACATCGTTGATTTCAACAACCGTTTCTTTAAGGCTTACATAAAACAGATGCCAGAGGTGCTCCAAAACGCCTACGACGATGTGGAGCAACAGTCGGGCAAGACAAGTGCGAAGGGGAAAGGACTCATCCGTGTGACCTTCACAGAAGATAGCGAAGACGAAAGAGATGCACAGAGTGCCGAAGTGTATCGCACCATAACTGTACTGAAGGAACAGGGCGTTAAAAATTCCTCAATAGCCATCCTCCTGCGAAAGAACGACAAGATACAGCAGATAGCCAACTGGTTTGCACACGAACATCCTGAGATTCCGCTCGTATCAGAAGAAGCATTCCTGCTGTCATCCTCAAAGGCGGTGAACATCATAATGAGTGCTGTCACATATATTGTCCGCCATGATGATATTTCAATGGAATATCTTAACGAGCATTGTGGAGATGATGTGCAGGACTTCATCAAGAGGATAGATGAACTGAAGCGAATGCCATTATTCTTGATGGTGGAAAGGATATTCCAGATTCTGCACATTGAGAAATTGCAGGATGAGAGCACTTTCGTATGTACATTCTTTGACAACCTGATGCAATTCATACAGGATAACCCTGCAAACGCAACACTTTTCGTGCGCGAATGGGAAAATACGTTAAGCACAAAGAAAATTGTCGGAACAGATATTGACGGCATACGCCTTATGACCATTCACAAGAGCAAGGGATTGGAATTTGACCACGTCATCATACCATTCTGTGACTGGAGAACGGAGAAATCTGACCTGATGTGGGTCAGCACAGAAGGGAAAAAAGGTTGGGATGACATACCTATCTTGCCCGTCATGTATTCCCAAAAACTCGCTGACACCGTCTTTGCTAAAGAATACGAGGAAGAACACGTGCAAAACATGATGGACAATCTTAATATGCTGTATGTTGCATTCACCAGAGCATCAAAAAATATGTTCATCGTATGCCAAAAGAAAGTCGCATCAAACCAGATAAACAAAAACATTCAGATAGCACTGGAAGAAGCAAGCATACCTCAGATTGCAGACGGCATCTATGAAATGGGTAGCCTCTATATAGGAGACAGTTCGGAGAAAGAAAAGGGCAAAGAGGAAGATGGGAAGAATGTGTTCCTCACACCGACAAAGACCATCCACACACAAATCATCGGTGAGGGGATGCGAACTGAATTCCGTCAAAGCAACAAGAGCAACTACTTTGCCCATGACGAGACGGAAGAACATGATGAAACAAAACGCGAGCGTGGCATCCTCCTGCATGCTATTCTTTCCGAGATTGAGACAACCGCTGATGTAAAAAAGGTGATTGACCGCTATGAACGTGAGGGCATGTTTTCACAGTTCATCACAAAAGAAGAAGCCGAAAAGACCATTCGCGAAAGCACGTCACACCCTCAGATGGAGAAATGGTTTTCTGGAGAATGGAACATCTGTAATGAGCGCGACATACTGATGAAAGGACGCGACTACTGCGTTAAACGTCGTTGCGATCGCATATTATATAATGATAAGGAAACTGTGGTAATAGACTTCAAATTCGGCAAACCGATGGCAGGTCACACCACACAAGTACGTGAATATGTGGATTTGCTAAGGGAGATTGGTTTTAAGAATGTGCATGGCTATCTGTGGTATGCCGAACACAGCAAATTGGAGGAGGTGAAATGAAGACATTTCTGGAACATACGGCGTGCGACATATTAGCGAAATACGGCAATAACCTCAGCCGTATCGCGGTGGTATTTCCCAACAAGAGAGCATCACTGTTTCTCAACGAAGCACTTGCCCAAAACTCAGTGCATCATGTGCTTGCACCAAGATATTACACCATCAGCGAACTCTTCGCCCTCAATTCCGAACTTGAAATTGGCGATTCGATAGAACTGGTCAGCCTACTCTGTCGCGTCTATTGTCAGCAGACGGGAATCACCGAGACACTCGACCACTTCTTTTCCTGGGGCGAACTGATGATAAAGGATTTTGATGACATCGACAAGCATCTGGCAGATGCCAGACGTATCTTTTCAAATGTCAGCAACCTGCGCGAACTTGACGATCTGGACTATCTCACAGAAGAACAGAAACAGACGCTCCGTGCTTTCTTCCCTGATTTTGAAGGCAACAGCACCCGTCTGCAACAGAAATTCCTGCAACTATGGAGCAAACTGTATGACATTTACGAGGCGTTTAACCAGACACTCCGTGAAAAAGGCATTGCATACGAAGGAGCATTATACCGCGATGTGCGCCAGCACCTTGAAAGCACATCATTCCCATTCGACACATACATCTTCATCGGTTTCAACCATCTGTTGCCTGTTGAAGAAGCCCTCTTCCGCCATTTGAAGAAAGAAGGCAAAGCACGTTTCTATTGGGACTACGATATTACCTATAATCACGAAGACAGCATAACTGGAGGTGACATCAGACGCAATTTGATGCTCTTCCCGAATGAGTTGGCAGAAGAAGAAGGCATCTTTGACCACCTCAGCAAGAAGAAAGATATCAGTATTATAAGCACCACGACAGACAACATACAGACACATTTTGTCCACCAATGGCTCACAGAAAATAAAATCAAGGCCAATCACCGCACGGTCATCGTCCTTGCAGATGAGCGGCTGTTGCCTGCCGTTGTCCATGCCCTACCGAAAGAGGTGGAGAAAATCAATATCACTATTGCCTATCCGCTTGCCTATACCGACATCCCGGATACACTACAGAAGTTGATGCAGCAACAAGGCTATAAGAAAGCACCGAACCTCAACGACAAAATATGTTTTTTATCGGGCTGTATCTCGGAACTTTTGAGAGAAGACAATGATGCACTTAGACAGGAATCGCTGTTCCGCACCTATACCCTATTGAACCGTTTGATACAATTACAGCGTGATGGATGGCTTGACATAACAGAGATAACATTCCAGAAATTGCTCAACACATTACTTGGTGCCACATCCGTTCCATTCCACGGCGAACCTGTGGAGGGTATTCAAATAATGGGAGTGCTTGAAACGCGAAACCTCGACTTTGAACACATGTTGGTGCTCTCCTGCAACGAAGGCACACTACCGAAGACCTCTGCCGGCACATCATTCATCCCTCATTTCTTAAGAAAAGCCTATGGATTGACCACACAGGACAACAGCGTAGGAATTTTCTCATATTATTTCTATCGGATGATACAGCGTTGTGATGACGTCAGTCTCATGTGGAACTCATCTACAGAAGGGACACATCGTGGCGAGATGTCACGCTTCATACTGCAGATGCTCACCCACCGTAATGACATCACACAATATGCCTTATGTGGAAATCAAATCGTCACCACACAAGCCTCACAGGACATTCCTAAAACAGAGGCCACAAGAGCCATGCTTGACAGTATGCTGTTCAGTGCCACACGTCTTGCGGTCTGGCTACGCTGTCAGAAGCGTTTCTATTTCCAATACATTAAGGGACTGAAGGAATATGAAGATCCTGCCGAACTGGGTAACGACAATCGTATCTTTGGCACAATCTTCCATGAGGCGGTGCGTCAGATATACAGTCCATTTGAGGGACGACAGATACAACGTCACGACCTTGAACGCATCAATGACGCAACGCTGATACAAAAGACCATAACTGGGATTTATCTTTCCGAATTGCAAAAACATAACGCAACAACAGAGGCATCTGTTGCAGACGGACTGAAAAAGATTCACATCCACGTACTTACGAAATATGTCCAACGGCTCATTGAACTGGATATGAAACTTGCGCCATTCACCATCATCTCGTTGGAAACGGAATATAGTGATGACGACCTGCAGATGGGCGGCATCATTGACCGCCTTGACATGATTCAAACCCCACAGGGAGCACGCATCCGCGTGGTGGATTTCAAGACGGGTGGCAGTAAGTTCACTCCGAAGATTGCAACAGTGGAAGATATTTTCGACCCGAATAAGACCACCACTGCTCATGGCGACTATTATTTGCAGACATTCCTTTACAGCATTATCATTGACAATAAGAAACAGGAAATCCTTTCCGCTCTAAAGATGGGGATAGATGTGGAAAGTACATCGGTCTCACCTGCTCTCCTATTCATACAGCATGCAGGTGGAACTGACTATGACCCGACATTGCAATTCAGTAATGGCGAACAGATTACAGATATCAGAATCTACAAAGAGGAATTTACGGAACGGCTAAAATCGCTAATAGCAGAAATCAAAAATGTCAATCAAACATTCCATTCACAGGAACAGGAGAATCAGAACTGTTCAATGTGTCCTTATCGGCTGTTGTGCTGGAAGTAGCATTTGGCTTCACATGCATCTTTAACAGGCGTATATTATCAAGGAAGAGAAGTTGCAGTGTCGTTTCGCTCTGATTTGCATTTTTGTTAAGATACATAAACCCCGACAGCGTCTTTATCTTACGCTCTATAGGTGTGGATAGAAAAATCTGCAATGGTCCGTCATACGACACCGTCCTTGTATCTATTGCGATGCTGTCATTATCATACTTTGCATATAGCACACACGTCAGGTTCTTGTAGCCGTCCTGATAGATGAAATGCGTATTCACGTTCCACAGGAAATTGTCGCCTTTATGGTAAGAAGTATCTGCCTTAAGTGTGAAATACATTTTATTATAAGGGGCATGATTCGTAAGCATCTGGTATTTTTCTTTTGACCAGATGTTTGCCGTATCACCATTCGGGGAATACTCCACATTGGTGATGATGCCGTTTACACCACCGGATGCAAGAGCTTCGTTATTCATGCGCTCTACTACATCCTTATATATATCGCGCAGGTCTTCGGAGTGGCGCAGATAGTAAATCATTGACGAATCGAACTCAGCCTGTGTCACTCCGTATTTCTTCAGCACAGCATCCGTATATAGTTTGCCGTTATTGGCATCGCCTTCTATCATCGCCATTGACTGTGCCATGTGATAGTCATACAGGATGTCTTCCATCTCTCCTTCCGAGAAATGTGGGATATCCTTTGTACATGACATCGCAAGTATCAGCGCACAGACGAGGAGAGGGATGAGAGTTCTTTTCTGAACCATATAAGAAGAATTATCACGCCACAGGTGATGGCGGAATCAGCAAAGTTGAACACCGGTGAGAAAAACACGAAATACTCTCCCCCCACCATCGGCATCCATGATGGCCACGTGGTTTCAATAAGAGGGAAATAGAACATATCCACAACCTTTCCCATAAACAGGTCAGCATAGCCGAATATCTTACCGTAGAAGACACAATCAAAGATATTTCCTGCTGCACCGGCTATCACAAGCGAGATGGTAGCAATATACCCCATTCCGAAACTGCCTTTCTTTATAAGCTTTGCCAGATAATACGAAGCCACCGTCACCGCCACTATCCTAAAGATGGTAAGGAACAACTTACCTATTACCTCCATGCCGAAAGCAGCACCGTTGTTTTCAATAAAGACGAGATAGAACCAATCTGTGATTCTTATGCTTTCGTGTAGTGACATGTTGGTCTTGACCAACAGCTTTATGATTTGGTCTATTGCAACGACAAGGATGATAATCGCAACGGCTAATACAGTCTGTTTCCTACGTTTTGTATTTGCCGTCATTTATTACCAATCTTATCTTCAATACACGTTGTGGCATGTGGCACAGCACGCAGTCTTTCTTTCGGTATCAATTTGCCGGAAATACGACTTATGCCATAAGTCTTGTTGGCTATTCTTACGAGCGCACCTTCAAGAGACAGAATGAATTTCTGCTGACGTTCTGCCAGTTGTGTCAGTTCTTCTTTGGTCTGCGTGGAACTGCCTTCTTCCAAGATTTTGTAGGTCGGTGATGTGTCTATCACATCATTCCTATCCTGATTTCGGAGCACTTCCTGCATCTGCTGGAGGTTTTGCCTTGCCACCTTCAGTTTTTCTTCGATAAGGACGCGAAACTCTTCGAGTTCGGCATCGGAATACCTTTTTTTCTCTTCAGCCATAATTGTTAATCATGTTTTAGTGATAGTAATATATAGTTTGAAGTCGTCAAAGTCCACAATATCGCCATCATTATCGGCAATGGTTATGCTGTCTGCCAGCACTTGGGTGGTGATATATTGCCTGAAAGCGTCTATCGCTGCATCTGTCTGAGGATTTGACTGGATGGTGATGGCTATCCTGTCGGTTATTTCCAGACCTTTTTCCTTGCGCATGTTCTGCACACGGTTGATTATCTCTCGCGCCATGCCTTCCTGTCGCAGTTCCTCGGTCAGTTCCACCTCAAGAGCCACCGTCACGTTGCCTTCATTAGCCACGAGCCATCCCGGTATGTCTTGATTGATTATTTCCACGTCGTTCACATCTATCACCACGTCTTCAGTGCCAACCGTCAGGCTCAAACTTTCTTTTGCTTCGAGTTCGGCTATCTGTTCCTGCGTCAGGGCTGTAACAGCATTTGCCACATCTTTCATCTGCTTGCCGAACTTCTTTCCCATGATGCGGAAGTTACATTTCACCTTCTTCACCAGCACGCCACCGGCATCGATAAACTTCAGTTCTTTCACGTTCACCTCGTTGAGGATGAGTGTTTTCACCTCTGCGATGTATTTCTGTTGTGCCTCATTGGCAGGAATCATTATGCAGTGAAGCGGTTGGCGCACCTTGATATTCACCTTACGGCGGAGGGCAAGCACCATACTCGTGATTTGCTGTGCGAGTCCCATTTTTTCCTCCAACGGCTTCTGTATTGCTTCATCATCGGCTATAGGGAAGTCTGTCAGATGCACACTCTCTTCACCACCCGTCAGGTCGCGGTAGAGCTGGTCAGCATAGAACGGTGATATCGGTGCAAGAAGTTTTGCCACGTTCTTTAGACAGGTATAGAGCGTCTGATAGGCACTCAACTTGTCGCGACTCATCTCGCTGCCCCAGAAACGCTTTCTGTTCAGTCGCACATACCAGTTGCTGAGGTTGTCGTTGACGAACTTGTCAATGAGACGTCCGGCACGTGTCGGCTCATAATCGTCCAACGCCTTATCCACACCCTTTATCAAAGAGTTCAACTCGCTCAGTATCCAGCGGTCTATCTCAGGGCGTTCTGCCAATGGCACCTGTTCCGCCTGTGGGTCAAAGTCATCGACATTAGCATATAGTGCAAAGAACGAATAAGTATTGTATAGTGTACCAAAGAACTTACGGCGCACCTCATCCACACCATTAGGGTCGTATTTCAAGTTGTCCCACGGTGCAGAGTTCGTCACCATATAGAAACGCACAGCATCGCCACCAAATTTATCTATCTGTTCAAACGGGTTGACGGCATTGCCCAGTCGCTTACTCATCTTCTCGCCTTTGGCGTCAAGCACAAGACCGGTAGAGATGACATTTTTGAATGCCACGCTATCCTTCACCATCGTTGCTATGGCATGCAAGGTGAAGAACCATCCGCGTGTCTGGTCCACGCCCTCATTGATAAAGTCGGCAGGGAACACCTGATTGTTGTCTATCGACTTCTGGTGCTCAAACGGATAGTGCTGCTGGGCGAACGGCATGGCACCAGAGTCAAACCACACGTCAATAAGGTCTGGCTCTCGCCTCATCGGTTTACCGCTTGGGCTGACGAGGATGATGTCATCCACATACGGGCGGTGCAGGTCTATCTTCTGATAGTTTGCCTTACTCATCGACCCCGGTTGGAAATCAGCATCGCGCAGTGGGTTGCTCTTCATGACGCCGGCCTTTACTGCCTTGTCTATCTCATCGTACAACTCCTGCAGCGAACCGATGCATATCTCCTCGCCTGTGTCAGCATTTCGCCATATCGGGAGCGGAGTGCCCCAGTAACGTGAGCGACTCAGGTTCCAGTCGTTCAGGTTTTCAAGCCATTTTCCGAAACGTCCCGCTCCCGTTGATGCTGGCTTCCAATTGATAGTTCGGTTCAGTTCAGACATTCTTTCTTTCTTTGCCGATGAGCGGATAAACCACGCATCAAGCGGATAGTATAGTATTGGCTTATCCGTGCGCCAGCAATGCGGATAGGTGTGTACGTGCTTCTCTATCTTGAATGCCTTGTTCTCTGCTTTCAGGTCGAGGCATATTGCCACGTCCAGCGTCTCATCCTTATCCGTGAGGTCAGGGTCGTAAGCGTTTTTTACATAGCGTCCGGCATAGCGCACCCATAGTTTTGTATCGACAAACTGGTCGATAAACTTCTTGTCAATATCCTTTATCAGATAGTATTTGCCTTCCTGATCCACGATCGGACGTTTGTGTCCCTTCTTGTCAATTATCGTGATGCCTGAGATGCCTGCTTTCGTGGCAACGGTGCGGTCGTCAGCACCGAAGTTTGGTGCTATGTGTACGATACCAGCTCCGTCATCGGTTGTGACATAGTCGCCCGGAATCACGCGGAAGGCACGTCTGGCGTCAATAGGCTTAATCATCGGCATGAGTTGCTCATACTCCATGCCCACGAGGTCTGCCCCTTTGTAATGCCCCACCACATGCCATGGCACCACCTTGTCGCCCTTCTTGTATTCCTCCAGCGGAGCATCCTTTCCTGCCTCGTTGAAATAGGCACTCACGCGTGCCTCTGCCAACACAGCCGTAATCGGCAGACCGGTATAAGGGTTGTATGTCCGTATTGCCACATAGTCTATCTTCGGCCCTACGCAGAGGGCTGAGTTGGCAGCCAGTGTCCATGGTGTCGTTGTCCATGCGAGGAACACCGGTGCGCCCCACCCCGTCATCTCCGGCTTCGGCGTGGTCATTACGAACTGTGCCGTACACGTCGTGTCCTTCACATCGCGGTAGCACCCCGGCTGATTCAGCTCGTGCGAACTGAGCCCCGTGCCGGCAGCCGGTGAATAAGGCTGTATCGTATAGCCCTTGTAAAGCAGTCCTTTGTCGTAGAGATTCTTTAAGAGCCACCACAGTGTCTCAATGTATTTATTGTCGTAAGTGATGTACGGGTTATCCACGTCCACCCAATAGCCAATCCTCTTCGTCAGGTCCGTCCATTCCTTGGTGAACTTCATCACATTTGTACGGCATTTCTGATTATAGTCCTCCACAGAGATGGTCGTACCTATATCGGCTTTCGTTATGCCTAACTCCTTCTCCACGCCCAGTTCCACAGGCAGACCGTGAGTGTCCCATCCTGCCTTGCGGTGTACTTGAAAGCCTTTCATCGTCTTATAGCGGCAGAAAGTGTCTTTTATCGTACGGGCGAGGACATGATGTATGCCCGGCAGACCGTTGGCTGATGGTGGACCCTCAAAGAATATGAACGAGGGGCATCCCTGACGCGCGTCCACCGACTGGCGAAACAGGTCGTCCTCTTCCCACTTTTTCAGTACATCCTTACCCACCTGTGGCAGGTTCAATCCCTTATATTCATTGAATTTTTTAGACATAATTGCACATATTGTTATATGAGTTTGCAAAATTAGTGCAAATCAAGGATAAAGCAAAAAATGACTTATGTTATTTTAGATTTAACTTGTGAGTGCGAATAGAGCTTGCTCTAATTTACACTCACAAATAAATCGTTAAATCGTTAGATTTTTGCTTTATCTTGATGCCGCCTAATTTGGGCGATAGCCAAAATTAGAACAAATCGAAGCCGAAGCCTAATTTGCGGCGAAGCTAAAATTAGTGCAAGCAAATTATTTTTGCTTTATCTTGATGCCGCCTAATTTAAGTTCCTTTTCTTCCTCCGCACTTCGGCATAGTCCAAACAAGTTTGACTCTGCACTCAGTTTGTCGTCAGTTGGGCGAAGCCAAAGTTAGTGCAAGGCGAACACAAAGCAAAAAAATACTTGTATTTTTAGATTTAACGCAAAATTTATTTTAGTGAGGTGTTATGAAATAAAAGTAAAAACGCAGTTTTGTAGGTAGTACTGAGGTGCCGAATAGCTCGGCCAAAGGTCAAGTTACAACAAACCGCAGACAGAAACAACCAAAAACTCCGAAAAACCCTAAAACCTAAACGAGAATAGCCCCTTCCATTTTTTTGGAAAGAGGCCATTCTCAGTTTTACCCTGCCCCTTTGAGGAGGGGCTGGGGGGATGCTTTTTTATCTTATTTCAACTCCACCAACGTTGAATTTCTTACCATCCTTGCGGATGACCAGCTGTCCGTTGTGGAGGAACTTGGCAACGGTCGGAACTTGAGGAGCAGTGAGTTCAGGTACCGAAGCAGTCTGCTCTACCAGCACCACATCGGTGAAGTTGAATGCAGCAGAACCTTGCTTATCCATCATAATCATCAAGCGGTCAGAAGCCACATTGTTGATGACCGTCAAAGGATTAACCTTGGTAAGGTCTAATTCAGCATAACCTTCATAGCGTTTGAGAGGGTTGGTCTCTGCTTCTTTATCCGTAGAAGGTTCCGACTTGGCAATCACACCGGCTTCGTCCCAGTTGGCAAGCAGCCAGATGAGGTTATCCGTAGTGGGGCACTCGCTATAGAAACGCATAGCGCTGTACTTATCCCAGTCTTTTACAGCGGTGAGGGCCTCTTTAAACACTTCGAGGGTGTTCCAAGTATCTACCCAGAAATAACCGGTCCAAATAGCCTTACCTTCTTTCATGCTAGCGGCTTTACCTTCGGAAAGGTCAATATTGGTAACCGTGAAGTTATCACCATAGATTTTCATACCATACACTTTGCAAGAGTCAATCATGTCCTGGGTCATAAACAAATCATAAGTTTCCCACCAGTCTTGGCAAAGGCTGAAACGGGTACCCGGCAGTTTTTGACCGTTGGCCTTGAATTCAATAGCATCATTTGTACCATCATTTACCGAAAGGGTGACGGTGATTTTGTTACCGGGTAGAGCAGAAGCAAACTTGCTGGCATCAAGCGTAATGGGGTTGTCCATGTGTACATCTTGAGAACCGGACCAAATAGAGGTAGCCCACAGTTCGACGCTCAGCGTCAGGGCTGCAAAAAAGAATAAAAATTTTTTCATAAGCATTAAAATTTGTTTTTGTTGTAAATAATGAATTACAGTTGTTAGTTAAAAATTTATGTTAAGCAAAAAAAAATTAATACCATTTAATTGATTCTCGCCTGCAAATATACAAATAAATTACCCCCCCCTCCAAAAAAACTCCGGAAAACATCAAATTACAACAATTATGGAAAAAAATCTTGATTATATATTTTCAACATGTCTTTCAGCTTCTCTCAATTTGTATTCTATATAGAGGTACGCGCGCACGCGAGGGAAGGGTCTTTTCCTTTCTTAGAGCCACCTTTAACCATACGCCACCTCGAAGCCGAGCCACCGAAGCCTCGCTGTCAAAAGGACGGAGCCTCCAACTTGTCACGATGATTCGCCCAAATGATCGCGATGATTTAATCAAATGATCACGATGATTTAATCAAATGATCACGATCATTTGGAGGCTCCGAGCGGAAGGCGGCGAGGCAAAGATGGGAAAACAGCGATTTACTGACAGTTGCAAACCCTCTGCGATAAGACAGAAAACTCTACTTTGCGGAAAACCGAAACAAAAAGTCCCCAGAACCTGCACTGAACTCAAGTCAAAGTAGGGGGAAAAAGACTTAAATAAGACTCCTGCTCACTCAAAACGAGCAAGACTTTAGCGTGCCTTCATCGCGGAACTCAAGTTCGGCATCATTAACTAGTTCTAGTTCATATCCTCCGAAGAAACCCTTCTCGATTTTCTCAACAGGAATACCGACGAAAGTTGTAGCAAGATATTCGCCTATCGGAGTGGGTAGGGTCGCTATGATAGTGGCAGGGAGAGTGGCATGCTCTGCCTCGATTTTCTCCCATTCGCCATCACTATTGAATTCTATCTCTGTTCCGTCAGGAAGCAGCACTTCGTATCCACACCACTCAGACTTGGCGAAGGGGACAGGCTTTCCTGCATAGTGAGTAGAAAGGAACGACTTGGCAGGCTCTGGCAGTTCCTGAAAAGGGACAGCCTTGTTGCATGACACAAGAATACTGCTTACGGCAACAATAACAATAGAAAGAACTGCTTTTTTCATATTTCTCTTAGAGCATGAGTATTAGTCGTCTATGCGTAGAAACTTACCCTTCTTGTTAAATTCTACGTCAAGCCCGTTGTTCAGTTCGAGTTCATATCCCCAAGATTTCACGTTGACCTTAGTGACGAGTGCTTTAGGGAAATTACTTTCCACATAGGTCAAAACAGATGCAGGTATCAGTTTAAGGACAGATGCAGGTACGGCTTTGTATTTGCAGTCCACCTCTTTCCATTTGCCAGCATGGTTAAATTCCACTTCTGCCCCATCGTCAAATCTTACTTCGAAGCTGTGCGCATCGCGCAGACAATATGAAACTTGCGCCCCGTCAAAATGCGTCTTCACAAAAGCCTGTGACTGTGCAGGGAGTTGGGCAAACAGGATGGCATAATCGCCATCTGCAAACGACAGAATTGGCAAGCTGATAAGAGCCAAAATCGTGATAATCTTTTTCATTTGATTTTTCAGTTTTTAGTTTATTACTCAGTTAGAACGCAAATTTAGTAAAAAGTGAGTACAAAGCCTAATTTTATTAGACCTTCTAATATCTCCCGTATGCCGTGACGAGTTGTTTGACGTGATTATTAAATTCAGTCTCGTTAAGCAGTTCTTCAAGGTTGCGGTGCATACGGTAACGCCAATAATGGCGCGGATTGGCAGGGACATTTATCCTCTCTGCCGAAGCATCAGGATGACGCAGATGCTCATCCATCGCGAGCCAGTCCTGAAGAGTGAGGATACACAATATTGACGGCGAAGCAAGATGAGAGCAGATGATGCGCTCGCATATCCATCCCGGAGCCTTCTCCGGTGCCTCGCCCTGCAAGTGGAGCACATTATTATAATAACGCTGCGCTGCAGCGCGGTTTTCCTCCCACCATCCGCGCATGGTGGGCGTGTCGTGTGAGGAGATGGTGCATACCGATAGCGACGGGTAACGTGACGTGTCGCCAAACTCCACATCACACTCCTTCGGCATACTCTGTATCTCAAGAGAAAGAATGCCCAACTTCTCCATCACCCATGGCACACAAGCCGGTATCATACCCAAATCCTCGCCACAGCAAATCATCAAAGTGCTCGAGGTAAGAGCAGGCAATCGCTTCATTGCCTCTTCATACCAGAACTGGTTGTGACGATGATAGTAGAAATGTTCGTAAAGACGCGAAAAAGCCCATTTCTCATCCTCGGAACGCTGTTGATAAGCGTCTGTCCTGTGTGCGCTGATGCGAGGATGATACCCATCATCTGCCACCTCAATAAACAGCCCCTTCAACGTGTCGTCATCGAGGGAAAGTCCATAATCCTTGATGTCCTGTGCCGACAGAGGCAGACAAGGACTGAAAAAGCCCTCAAGCCCACTGTGATATTGAGTCGGTATGGACCATATACGGAAGAAACCGAGGATATGGTCAATGCGATAGGCAGAGAAATACTGCGCCATGTGCTGCATGCGCTGTTTCCACCACCGATAGCCGTCGCGTGCCATCTCGTCCCAGTTGTAAGTAGGAAAGCCCCATATCTGTCCGTCTTCGGCGAAGGCATCAGGTGGAGCACCGGTGCTCATGTCCATATTGAACAAAGCAGGATGTGAGAGCACCTCTGCGCTGTGGCGACTGACGCCGATAGGTATGTCGCCCTTGAGAATGATGCCCTTCTGACGTGCGTAGTCGGCTGCCGACTTCAGCTGACAATGCAGTATATATTGAGTGAAATAGAAGAAGCGGACATCAACATCCATTGACCGCCGTCTGCCAACCGTCGTCTGTTCCACACGGAACGTGGCATAATCCACGAGCCAACTTTTATTCTTTTCAAACCACTCCTTATATTCCTTTGTCTTCAGCACAGCATCGCCATCAGCGGCATAAGCCATCCTTATACACTCACGTTTCAAAAGGTTCACCTTCTCATAATCAATCTGAGCAAGAGCGTTCAGCGACTTCAACTCCTCCAGTGCATCCCGACAGGCTTTTGTCTTTGGCAACGCCAACTGTCGCAAGTCAAGATACATCGGATGCAGGGCAATGGTGGAGATGCTGTTATACGGATAAGAGTCCTGCCACGTATGGGTGAGAGTCGTGTCATTGATAGGGAGAATCTGTATCGCCTTCAGCCCCATCCTCTCTGCCCAGTCAATGAGCATCCTCAAGTCGCCAAAGTCGCCTACTCCCTGACTGCCAGCGGAACGCAACGAGAACACTGGCACGGCAATACCTGCCACGCGCATCGGTTCACGCCAACCGTCAGAATCTCTAAAATGAGGAGCGCAGGCTGTCTCTTGACGGATGATATGCCCGTCGCGGATGATGCAGTAGCGAAACACGCTGTCGTCCGAGATGTCGGCATCGCCTTCCCAGTTCTCACCATCCACGCAGCGAAGCATGAAGGGCGTTTCCTGCCCTTCGACTCTAACTGCAACATTCTCGCCCCAAGTTGTTCTATAGTTTATCTTAAAATGCATGCGATTTATGAGTGATGCAAAAATAACGATAAAAATAAAAAAACTTGCTTTTCTTTTCCGATTATCGCTATTTACACTAACTTCGCGGAAACAAAACAGATAATCACAAGTGGAGGGATAAACAACAGATATAAGAAAAATATGAAATAAAGAAAGAATTATGACAAAAGTAGTATGCGTTCACACCGCAATGGCTCTCGTTGAGCCGATGACAAAAATCTTCAAGGAGATACTCCCCGAAGTGAGACTTAACCATATCGCTGACGACTCGCTCATACAGGAAGTCATCGCCAACAACTGCGTGACACCTGCAGTGCGTCGCCGTCTGCTGGCATATTACATGACGGCAGCCGACAGCGGAGCTGACGTAGTGTTCAACTGCTGTTCATCAGTGGGCGATATTGCCGACCTTGCCGCAGAGATAGCCACCATACCTGTCTTCCGCATTGACTACCCTATGGCAATGGAAGCCGTAAACAAGGCTAGTCGAATAGCAGTCATCTCTACCCTGCCGACGACTCTCGAGCCGACACGCCGTCTGTTGGAACGTTGCGCTCGCGAGGCTGGAAAAGACGTTACACTCGTTGACGGACTTGCTGATGGTGCTTTTGCTGCCGGACAGAGTGGCGATGGTGAGACACACGACCGCCTCATTGCTGAAGCTGCGATGAAGATTGCCGATGAGGTTGACCTCTTCGTTCTGGCACAAGGCTCAATGGCACGCATGGAGAAGAAACTTGCCGAAATGACAGGCAAACCAGTGCTCTCCTCACCAGTGTCAGGCGTTGAGGGACTGAAAAGATTCTTAAAGAGTTATAAATTATAAGATATAAGTTATCTATTAACTCTGCGTAGCACCTGCCAGGTGCGTCTCTGCTCTCTGCGTACAAATCTTGAGCCATCTTGAGATGGCTTGACGGAAAGGATATGCCTTTGGCAAGCTTGCTTGCAGAAAGGGATATACTTTCGGGCAGGACCTCACATGAGGCAAGATTTGCTCTGCGAGAAACAGAAAACATAAAAATAAGATTCTCAACGTCAATACGCATCTTATGAAGAACAAAAACGTGATCTTGGGAATGTTGGTGCTATTGGGCATCGTGACATTCCTTGACAGAATCAACATCAGCGTGGCTGGGTCGTCAATCATGCACGACCTTCATATCTCACCAAGTCAATGGGGCTGGGTACAGAGTGCATTTATCCTTACCTACGGACTCATGCAGGTGCCGATGGGTGCCTTCGGCGACAGACACGGACACCGCCGAGTATTGGCAATGATAGTGCTATGGTGGTCGTGCTTCACAGCCTTCACAGGTCTTGCCGGAGGTTTGGCATCACTGCTCGTCATACGCTTCATGTTCGGCGTGGGCGAAGCTGGTTCCAGTCCATGCTCTACAGGCGTCATCAGCCGTTGGTTTGAGAAGCATGAGGTGGGCAAGGCACAAGGCTACGTATGGGCAGCAAGTCGCATGGGCGGTGCGCTGACACCGTTTGTCGTCATTCCCGTAATGGCATGGCTCGGATGGAGAGAGGCATTCTATCTGCTCGGTGCCGTGGGCATCGTATGGGCAATGGTATGGTATGCTTTCTACCGTGACAAGGCAGAACCGCATGATGGTGTGGCAAAAGAAAAGCCAAAGATACCATGGAAGAGCATCTGCCATTCAAAGAATTTCTGGACAATATGCGCCATGTATTTCTTCTACGCCTTCGGCAGTTGGTTTTTCTTCAGTTGGTTCCCGACATTCATGGAACTTGGGCGTGGTTTTGAAAAGAGCGAATTGACATACGCCGTGGCTGTGCCTTTCATCATGAGTATGATAGGAAACATCTGCGGTGGTTATCTCACCGACAGCCTAAGCCATCGCTATGGGCTGAAAGTGGGACGCAAGGCAATAGGAAGCACATGTCTTGCCATTTCGGCAGTGTGTATGTTTCTTGCAGCATTCATACCAGGGAAAATGGCAGTATTCATCTTCCTCAGCCTGTGTTTCGGAATCTTTGACCTCATGCTGCCAAGTGCATGGGCATTATGTATTGACATGGGCGGACGTTATGCCGGTGCCGTATCAGGGGCGATGAACACAGCAGGAAACATCGGCGGTTTTTTCTGTGGCATCCTGTTCGGTTACCTTGTAGAGAAATCTGGCAACTACAATATGCCACTCTATATGATAGCCCTAATGCTCATCATCAGTGCCGTACTGTTTGTTTTCATCAACCCTCTTAAACCAATCATAAAGGATGAAAAACGTTAGAGCAAAGATTGTCGTCTTCGATGATGACCCGACAGGCATACAGACCGTACACGGCTGTCTGTTGCTCACCGATTGGGGCAAGACCTATCTGAGACAGGCAATTGAAGATGATGTCGATTTCTTCTATATCCTGACCAACACACGCGCGATGACGCGCATAGAGGCAGAGGCGACAATCCGCGATGCCATGCAAGCCGTCATCGACGTAAACCGCGACTATGGTTATCGTCTCTACTGCATCAGCAGGAGCGACTCCACCCTACGTGGACATTTCCCACTGGAGACAGACGTCATGCGAGAAGTGTTGCAGGAAAACGGAATAAAAGTGTGGCAAAAGACACCTTTTTGCCCTGCATTCATCGAAGTGGGGCGCATCACTATTGACGGCATACATTATATGAAAGAAGGCACGGGTTTAGTGCCCGTGAGCCAGACCGAATTTGCACGCGACAACGTCTTCCCATTCCACCATTCCGACCTACGTCAATACATAGAAGAGAAAGGCGGACGGGCAGAGGATTATGAGATAGTCAGCGCAAAGAACTATGAGGAACTGAACGCATATACCGACCACTTGTTACAAGTCACAGCCGACCGGGATGGTGCCGTAGTGATACGCTCCTCATCATCATTACCAAAGGCATTGGCAAGGGTTAAGGACACCGACTTCTATGCCTTGCCACAGAGTGGTGCGCCTGCCTGTTTCATCGTAGGCTCACATGTGAAGAAGACCACAGCACAACTGCACCAATTACTCGAATGCCCCACCACAAAGGGCATCGAACTCAGCATAAATGACATTCTACACCACAAGTCTTCTCTCTTGCAACAGACGCTGGAGACGATGCGCACGCTGTCCGAACAAGGCATCACACCGGTGGTCTATACCGCCCGTGAAGAGGTGCGCATCAATGATGCCGACAAACGCCAGCAACTCGGACAGGAGGTGAGCGATTTCCTCGTACAGATAGTGCAGCACTTGCCATTCACTCCATCATATCTCGTGGCAAAAGGTGGCATCACCTCACACGACATCCTGTGCAAGGGGCTCGGAGTGAAGACAGCTCGCGTGATGGGACAGGTGATGAAAGGCGTGCCGTGTATCATGACGGACCATTTCCCTTACATCATCTTCCCCGGCAACGTAGGCGAAGAAGACAGTCTAAGAAAAATACTTAATTAAATTATTCATGCGAAAGATTATTGTAACAGTGGCACCTGTGTGCCACGTAGGAAAAAAGATTCCTGCACCATGCAAGAACCCACTGACACCAGAGGAGATAACAGAAGACGTGCTCAACTGCGCCAAGGCAGGAGCATGTATGGTGCATCTGCACACACGCGACCTGAAAGGCGAACAGACATTCGACCTTGACGTGTTCCGTTCCACGATAGACATGATACACCATGATGCCGACATCATCATACAGGGCTCAACAGGCGGACTGTCAACACTCACTCTCGAAGAGCGTTGCGTATGCCTGAACGTACCAGAAGTGGAGATAGCATCGCTAAATATGGGGTCAGTCAACTTCGGTGAATCAGTCTATATCAACACTCTGCCCGACATACGCTATTGGGCAGCAAGGATGAAAGAGAGCAATGTCATACCGGAAATGGAACTTTTCGACCTCAGTATGGTGGAGACATGTACGAAACTTGCTGACGAAGGTGTACTCTCACGACCTCTGCATTATAATTTCTGCGTGGGCAAAGGCACATCAAGCAATTTGTCCGCAACGGGGCGCAACCTGTATTTCCTCAGTCAGTTGGGCGAAACTGGTTCATCATGGGGCATCAATCACGACCAGATGCCGGACTTCAGTATGCTGGCTTGTGCCATAGGTATGGGAGCCAACGCTGTCCGCGTAGGTTTTGAGGATAGTTTCACGTATGCTGAAGGGAAATATGCGCACACCAATGCTGAACTAGTGGAGCGACTCGTGGAAATGATTCACGCCATCGGTTGCGAGGTAGCGACACCACAGGAAGCACGCCTCATGCTCGGAATTCATTAAGAGCATCCGTCACATAGCGCACCTCTCTATCACCCAAAGCAGGACTGAGGGGCAAACTCAACTCACACTCGGCAATCATCTCTGTGACGGGAAGTGACAAATCACTCCACTCTGCATAAGCCTGTTGCCTGTGTGGAGGTATAGGATAATGGATAAGGGTGCCTATGCCCTTATCCTTTAGATAAGCCTGCAACACGTCGCGCTCACGGCACAGTATCGGGAAGAGATGATACACGCAGTCAGCATCCGCAAGTCGTCTCGGCAATGATATGAGCGAGTTGTGTATATTGTCGTAATAAGAAGCGGCGATGGTACGACGACGGTCATTCTCCTCATCAAGATAAGGAAGTTTCACACGCAATACGGCGGCATTTATCTCGTCCATACGGGAGTTCATCCCCTTATACTCAAAAACATATTTCTCGTTGCTACCATAATTGGCGAGAGTACGGACGACGGCAGCCACATCATCGTCGTCCGTCACCACTGCCCCTGCATCGCCAAAGGCACCGAGATTCTTCCCCGGATAGAAACTATATGCCACGCAATCAGCATCAGCATTCGGTATGCCATGCGCTTGTGCAGCATCGACGAGCAACAGAAGTGAGTGTTCACGGCACAACCGCCCTATCCTATCGTTATAGGCATTCCGCCCATAGAGATGCACAAGAAGAAGTGCACGTGTGCGCACCGAAATATGCCGTTCCATCTCTAAGGCATCAAGCACCAGCGTCTCTGCTTCTGGCTCCACCAACACTGGCACGAGACCGTTGGCTGAAACAGCAAGAATAGTAGCAATATAAGTATTTGCTGGCACCAGCACCTCATCGCCATCATGCAACTGCCCCCTTTCCTTATAGGCACGAAGCATCAGCGTCAGCGCGTCAAGTCCATTAGCACACGTCACACAATGCTGTTTATTACAGTAGTGCGCAAACTCTGTCTGAAAAGCTTTGTTTTCATCACTTTGCAGATACCACCCTGACTCTGCCACCCGACCGACAGCCTGCATCAATTCGTCACGATGCAGGGCGGTAATATCTTTCAGGGAAAGGAAAGGAATGTTTAAGTTCTTCTCCGCCATTATAACTCTTTCTTCAAAAAATCTGCCGTATAGGACTCTTTGCTGGCGATGATGTCTTCCGGTGTGCCTGTGGCGATGACACGTCCGCCACCACGCCCTCCGTCTGGTCCCATATCTATAATATAATCTGCCACTTTTATCACGTCCATATTATGCTCTATCACTATGACAGTATTTCCCTTATTCACCAGACGCTGCAGGACGTCCATCAGCACACGAATATCCTCAAAGTGCAGTCCTGTCGTAGGTTCGTCAAGGATATAAAGCGTCTTCCCCGTGTCGCGCTTTGCGAGTTCCGTAGCCAGTTTCACACGCTGTGCCTCCCCACCGGAGATGGTGGTTGACGACTGCCCGAGTTTCAGATAGCCCAACCCTACTTCTTTCAACGTACTTATCTTATGATATATTGCAGGAATGTTCTCAAACAGTTCGCAAGCCTGGTCAACGGTCATGTCCAGCACGTCGGCTATACTCTTACCTTTATAGCGCACTTCGAGTGTCTCACGGTTATAGCGTTTTCCGTGACACACCTCACACGGCACATACACATTCGGCAGAAAGTTCATCTCAATCGTCTTAAACCCATTACCGCCACACGCTTCGCAACGTCCGCCAGAGATATTAAACGAGAAACGTCCCGGCTTGTATCCGCGTATCTTCGCTTCCGGCAGACCGACAAAAAGATTGCGGATGTCAGTCATCACGCCTGTATATGTGGCAGGGTTGGAACGCGGTATGCGTCCTATCGGACTTTGGTCCACATCCACCACCTTATCAATATGCTCTATACCCTCAATAGTGTCGTATGCCAACGGCTCTTTCATCGAGCGGTAAAATCGTTTTGAGAGAATAGGATAAAGCGTATGATTGATGAGTGACGACTTGCCTGACCCCGACACGCCTGTCACGACTGTGAGTGTGCCTAAAGGGAAGGTCACTTCTATATTCTTCAAATTGTTACCCCGACAGCCTTTCAGCATGATGAAATGTCCATTTCCGCTACGGCGCGTCTGTGGCACTTCTATCCTGCGCTGTCCGTTGAGATAGGATGCCGTAAGTGTATTGCCCTGTAGCATCTTCTGTGTCGTACCCTGAAAGACAATCTCACCGCCATGCCGTCCGGCTCCCGGACCGACATCCACCAGCCAGTCAGCGGCGAGCATCATATCGCGGTCGTGCTCCACCACGACAATCGTATTGCCCATGTCGCGCAACTGTTTCAGCGAGGAGATGAGCCGTTGGTTGTCTCTTTGATGCAGTCCTATTGATGGTTCGTCAAGGATATATAGCACGTTGACGAGTTGTGAGCCTATCTGCGTGGCAAGGCGTATGCGTTGCGACTCTCCACCTGAAAGTTCGGCACTCTGGCGGTTGAGGGCAAGATAACCCAGCCCCACCTCCATGAGGAAGTTGACGCGGGTGTTTATCTCTTTCAGTATCTCGGTGGCTATCCTACGCTGCTGATGGTCGAGATGCTCAGGCAGTTCCAGAAGCCATGGTTGCAGGTCGGAGATGTCCATCTCGGCAAGTTCAGAAATGTTCTTGTCCCACAACCGATACGACAGAGCCTCCTTGTTCAGTCTGTGTCCTTCACATTCAGGGCAGACCGTCCGCCTCTGAAACTGCTCCAACCATCGTTTGCCCTCTATCGTATAGTCGTCCATGAACTTCTTCATGTCGGCTTCCGTTCCAGAATATTCCGTCACGTATCCCAGTCCGTTGCAGACGGGACACATGCCCTGTGGGGAATTGAAAGAGAAATTGTTTGGTGCTGGGTCATGATAAGCCATTCCTGTGGTGGGACACATGAGACGGCGCGAATAGTATTTCGCCTCTTTCGTCTCATTATCTATTATCATAATAATGCCGTCACCGAGTTTCATCGCGGTTGCCACGGAGCGTTTTAGGCGTGCCGTGTCGTTTTCGTTTTCCTTCAGTGAGACGATCATCTTGTCCACCATCACCTCAATATCGTGATTGCGATAGCGGTCAACCCTCATGTCCTGCACCAATGGCAGAATCTCCCCGTCCACGCGCACATAAAGATAACCTTTGTGCATCATGCTCTCAAAGAGTTCGCGATAATGTCCCTTTCGGCTTTGCACCAAAGGGGCGAGTATCAATATGGGGCGACCGGCATAGGTCTCCCTGAGCATCTCCAGTATGCGCTCGTCGGTGTATTTCACCATCCTCTCTCCCGTATGATAGGAGTAGGCTGTAGCGGCACGCGCATAGAGCAGACGGAGAAAATCATATATTTCGGTGGTGGTGCCGACTGTGGAACGCGGATTGCGGTTTGTCGTCTTCTGCTCAATGGAAATCACGGGTGACAGACCGGTTATCTTATCCACATCGGGGCGTTGCATATTTCCGAGAAAATTGCGAGCATAAGCCGAAAAAGTGTCAATATACCTCCTCTGCCCTTCGGCATAGAGCGTGTCAAAGGCAAGCGACGACTTGCCCGACCCACTGATGCCCGTTATCACAGTCAGGGCATTACGGGGTATTGTCACATCCACATTCTTGAGGTTGTGAACCCTCGCACCGATTATGTTTATTTCTTTATCTTCCACGCTGCGGCATAATATGCAGGAATGTTCATCGCCACCTGTGTAGAGTCTTTCTCAAACAGGAACGTGCGTTCCTCACCCGTAAACAGTTCCTTTGCAGAGACTTCTCCCTGTGGTAGTGACAGACACTCAAAGGCATGCTGTGGAATGTTTATGCTCACCCTCACATCTCTATCGGAGAAGTTGGTGCAGACCACGATGGTCTCGTCCTTATATTTCCGTATGAAGGCATACTGCCGACTGTCGTCAAACGTCTCGCTGTAACGGTTCACGTACATCAGGTCGAAGAAATCGCCCTTTTGGAATGCCTTCTCCCCGTTTGCCATGCGTAGCACGGTGCTGTAAACCTCACACACCCCACGCTCCTCATCCGTGAGTTGCCCTACGGCTTTACGATAATATGTCGCAGGATTCCAGTAGTCAAAGATAGATGTGCGCCCATCCACGCCACCGAAGCCTTCGGCATCCATGGCGCGCTCGCCGTATTCCTGTCCGGCATAGAGCATAAACGGCGATTTTGTCATCAGCACCGCCGTCATCAGAGCAGGGAAAGCCTTGCGCGCGTCAGCGACGAAGAAGTCGGATGCTATGCGCTGTTCATCATGGTTTTCAAGGAAATAGAGCATCTTGTCCTTTATATCATCCACTTTCTGCCATTGTTCCGTGATGCGGAATGTCGGCTCTCTGCCGTTGATGACCTGACGCAACATATCGTACATGCCCACCTTGTCATACAGATAATTGAAACCACCGCCTGTGGCATAGTCACGATATAGTCCGGGATTATACACCTCGCCGATGAAGATAAAGTCGGGGTACTGCTGTTTCACTTTCCGCGTGGCATACTCCCAGAAGTCCACCGGTACAAGTTCTGCCATGTCGCACCGCACACCATCCACGCCCATCGCTGCCCAAAAGAGCAGTATGTCTGTCATCTTGAGCCATGTGTCATGGTTGCCGTAGTTGAGTTTGGCTGTATCTGTCCAGTCACCGTCACAGATTCGCCCCGGATAATAGTTTTCGTCCGTAAAAGGTTTATAGGTGCCTACATATTGGCGTGCAGTGTGGTTTGGCACAAAGTCAATAATGACTTTTAGCCCCGCCTTGTGTGTGCGTTCCACGAGTTGTGAAAACTCGCCCATCCTCATCCGCACATCGTCAGCGATGTCGGGGTCCACGTCGTACCAGTCGCACACAGCGTAGGGCGACCCTGCCTCTCCCTTCACATATTCAGGGTTCGTGGCAGGCAGTCCGTATGCCGAATAGTCTGTTTTTGAAGCGTGGCGCACGATGCCTGTGTACCATATATGCGTCACCCCCATCTGCCGCAGTTCCTTCAGCCTACGGGCATCAAACGCGCTCATCTTCCCCACCCCATTGTCCGCAAGCGTTCCATTGGGGCGGTTCGTGTTGTTCGTGTTGCCATAAAGTCGTGGCAACACCTGATAGATTATGATTTTCTTCATTATAGCCCTCTCACACTCACCTCGCGACTGATTTTTGCTATCATGCCCTGCAAGGCTTTCCCCGGTCCGCACTCGCAGAAGTCAGTTGCCCCGTCCGTTATCATGTTCTGCACCAGTTGTGTCCAGCGCACCGCGCCGGTCAGTTGCGCAATAAGATTTGCCTTTATCTCCTCAGGAGTTATATGCGGTCTGGCATCAAAGTTCTGATAAACAGCACATCGTGGCACAGACACCTCTGTTGCCTCTATTGCTGCCTGCAATTCTTCCTTTGCCGGTTGCATATAAGGCGAGTGGAAAGCCCCACTCACATTGAGGGGCAACACGCGCCTTGCGCCAGCCTCCTTCAATGCCTCTGCCGCCTTTGTCACAGCATCCACACCGCCACTGATGACCACCTGCATAGGGTTGTTATAGTTTGCCGCCACCACCGTCTGCCCCTGCGCCGAGATATCCGCACAGATAGCCTCTATCTTCTCTGCTTCCAGCCCTATCACCGCCGCCATCGTTGACGGCACTGCTTCACATGCTTTCTGCATCGCCATGGCGCGTGCATGCACCAACTTCAGAGCATCGTCAAATGCTAGCGCGCCGGCAACCGTCAGGGCAGAAAACTCTCCCAGCGAATGTCCTGCCACCATGTCGCACGTCTCATCCTGACATAGTGTCGGTATCACCGAGCACAGGAACACGGCAGGCTGCGTGACGCGCGTCTGCTTCAGATCCTCGTCCGTACCGTTAAACATGAGGTCTGTAATACTGAAATTCAGTATGTCGTCAGCCCTGTCAAACAATTCCTTTGCCTTAGGGTTACTCTCATATAGTTCCTTACCCATGCCCACATACTGGGCTCCTTGTCCCGGAAATACAAATGCTATCTTTGCCATTGTGTTTTATTTATTCTGTTAAACGCTTGCGAAGTTAAAGTTTTTTTTTGACTTCCCATAAATTTTGTGCAAGGCGAGAGAAGAGCCAAATTTATTTGAGCTTTGCCGAGCCGAAGCCAAAATTAGACAAAGTCAAATTTTGTGCAAGCAGACGGACTTTTCTCTCGCGCGCGTACGCGCGTTTTTTAACAAGGTATATCCTCTAAATCCTGTTGAGAGTTATGAATTATAACTCATAAATCATCACTCGCAAAAAACTCTGCGTAGCACCTGCAA
>JAGHTU010000075.1 GCA_018065185.1 Candidatus Equicola faecalis
TGGGAGCAACCTAAACCTCAAGCGCAGGGGAGCTATCGAACATCTAAGGTGTTAGGCATCGAACATCTAAGATGTTAGACTTCGAACATTTAAGGTGTTGGACTTCGAACATCTAAGATGTTAGAGAGGTAAGGATGGGAAGACCTTTAGGTAAACACCACTTGAGAGTGAGCGCGAGACAAAACGAAAGCCATCGCGCGATAAGTACAAAAGTCTGCGCGATAGGAATAGACACCCTGCTCGAGCGATTGACTCCACCCAAATTTGGTAGCATAAAGATAAAGTTCGTGCAAACTGGCGGAGAGACTAAATGTCTCTCTGCTTGCGACAACTGCGGGTTTATCCGTACAAAGGAGCCCCTGTTTACAGGTAGCAGAGATAAGGCAGGTAAATCTGGTTTTGATTTGCACTAACTTTGGCTATCGCCCAAATTAGGTGGCATCAAGATAAAGCAAAAATCTAACGATTTAACGATTTATTTGTGAGTGTAAATTAGAGCGAGCTTTATTCACACTCACAAGCTAAATCTAAAATAACATAAGTCATTTTTTGCTTTATTCTTGATTTGCACTAATTTTCGCTCGTTAACACTTCGCGCAAATTAGGCTTCGCCTTAACAATAAAAAATAAAAAAATGTTTTTTTATTTTGTATTGTGTTCGGCTCGCTCTAATTTTGTAACGTATTGTGTACTTACTATTCCTAATTTAGCCGGAAAAACAATGGAAAAACTGAAGATACAGATTGTAAACAAGAGTAGCCATGCGCTACCGGAATATGCCACAGAGCAAAGTGCGGGTGTGGATTTGCGCGCAAACCTGAATGAGCCGATAATGCTGAAGCCATTGCAAAGAGCTCTCATTCCTACGGGGCTTTTCATAGCTTTACCGGAAGGATATGAGGCACAGGTGAGACCACGCAGCGGGCTGGCACTGAAACAAGGCATAACCGTGCTCAATGCACCGGGGACGATAGATGCCGACTACCGTGGCGAGATAGGTGTGATTCTCATCAACCTCGGGCAGACGGACTTCATAATCAACGATGGCGAGCGAATAGCGCAGATGATTATCGCAAAGCATGAACAGGCAGACTGGGTGGCAGTGGAGGAGCTCTCCACCACCGAGCGAGGCGAAGGAGGTTTCGGACACACAGGACGGAAATAATAAAACCATGAAACGTGTAATAGTCGTTATTCTGTTGTCGGCATTTACGCTGACGATGAGTGCCGAGGGAGGTGATTGGCGATTCCAATATATCTTCCTTGAGGCTCTGCGGATGATGCACAAGAATGAGCACGTTGGCGCGTTTGACCTTCTGCAGGAATGTGAACGCATGGATTCTACCTCTGCAGAAGTAAAATACCTGCTCGGATATTACTATCACGAATTAGGTAAAGACTCTCTTGCACAGAGATATACAGAACGGGCTGCTGAACTGTCGCCGAAGAATGCCCGCTACCGCGAACAACAAGCCACTTACGCATTGAAGCAGAATAACTATGAGAAAGGAATAGCTATCCTTGACCAAATCTATAACGATGACCATGAACGGGGTGATATCTTGGAGGCTATTTCAAGCATCGCCGAGCATACGGGAAACTACGAAAAGGCGATAGAGGCACTTGACAAACTGGAGACATTGGAGGGAAAGACAGAGCAAATCTCGCTGAAGAAGTATCATCTCTACATGCAAAACCAGAAATATGAGGAAGCGCTGCACGAATTGGACGCACTATCAGAAAAATATCCCAACGACCTCGACTACCGCGTGATGAAAGGCGACTATTTCATGGTGCAGGAAGAACGGCAGAAAGCACTTGGAATATATAATGAAGTGCTGAAACAAGAGCCCGAAAACTTGCAGGCACAGATGTCAATGTACAAATACCTTGACAATGTGAATGACACTGTACAGAAAGATACTTTCCTCGTGCGTATGCTCTGCAATTCCACCATCACGGGCGAAACACGTCTGTATATAGCCCGGATGGCGGTGGGTGAATACGAGAAAATGGGGCGTGACTCTACATATATGTTAAGCATCTTCCGCAAGGTGCTGGAACAGCCACAGCAGGACCAGATGATGACGCTGTTCTATGCCCTGTATATGGAAAACATTAATATGCCGACAGATTCGGTGACACCAGTATTGAGACAGATTCTGGAAAAAGAGCCGGAAAATGTAGAGGTGCGCAGCCATCTGATAGAAAACGCGTGGAATGCAAATGATTATGAGAACGTGGTAACACTCTCGCAGGAAGCACGACAATACAACCCGGAAGACATCAGATTCTACTATTTCGAGGGGTTGGCACATGCCATTAAGAAAGAAACCGACAAAGCCGTTGATATTCTAAAACGTGGACAAACCACCATAAAGGGAAATGCCAACCCAGAATTGGCATCTGTCTATTATTCCCTTCTTGGTGACTGCTATCATGAAAAAGGACTGATGCGACAGGTGTACGAAGCCTATGACTCATGTCTAAAATGGAATCCGGAAAATGTGAGTTGCCTTAATAATTACGCCTACTTCCTCAGTCTGGAAGAGAAAGACCTGGAGAAAGCCGAGCAGATGAGTTTCAAGACCATCATTGCCGAACCGAGCAACGCCACTTTCCTCGACACATACGCATGGATACTCTACCAGCAGCAGAATCTTGAAGGAGCAAAGAAATATATCGACCGCACATTGCTTGCCATTGATTCCACAAACATTGACGCCACTGTCTATGAACATGCTGGCGACATATACATCATGCTTGACCATCAGCATTCTGCAATAGAGTATTGGACCCAGGCACTTAATACACTTAAAATGATAGAACCCGACAGGATTAATGACGAGGAGCGCAAGGCAACAGAAAAGCGTCTCCTGCGAAAGATAAAACGTGCCGGTGGAAAAATAAAAGAAGACAAATGAAAGATTTTAAGACTATTATGCCTGCAATAATGGCGATATTGGTGATGCTGGCAGGATGCAAGACATCAAAGACTGCCACTGGCACACTTACCGCCACTGCTACAAATGCACAGACAACCCAATCTCCCTCCAACATAGCACTTATACGACAGGTGGCTGACCATGCTTCGTCAGCACAGAATATCGTGGCAAAGGTCAAGTTCTCCGCGCGTGGCATTACCCTCTCCGGCAATCTGCGGATGAGACGCAACGACTGTATCCAACTGCAACTGATTGCACTGGGACTGATGGAGGCAGCACGCGTGGAACTCACGCCGGACTATCTCTTGCTTATTGATCGCCTGCATAAACGCTACACAAAAATAGACTATACATCGTTGGAATTATTAAGTGCCAACGGAATAGACTTCTACGCCATGCAGTCGCTCTTCTGGGGAGAGCTGTTCATTCCTGGCACGAAAGCCCTGAAGGAAAAAGACCTGCAAGGCTTTCAAGCAAAGCAGAATGGAATGTTTCACACCATCACGCTGGCAGAGGCATCAAAGCCCAAGACAGAACTGATGCGCGATGCTACACTCTCATGGCAGATATCTGACAAGACTTCGGAAATAAACACAACAGACATCAAATACCTTGACAAGAAGCAACGCATCTACCAGATGAAATGGCAGTATGCCGACTATGCCCCATTCTGCGGAAAGACATTTCCCATGCGGAACACCATAAAGGTCAATACCTCACGGCTGAAACTGGATGCAGAAATGATGCTAACCTCAATAAGTAATGATGATGATTGGGAGAATCGCACTACGGTGTCATCACGCTACGAACAGGTGGGGTTTGAGGAACTCATGGACGGACTATATTGAAGAAATCTAACAATATGAATATAATAAAAATACCATTCCATAACTTTAGTTTGAGAAGACTCAAGGGTAATTGGGCAGAAAGATTGATGAAGACTTCCGTGCTATTGTTATTCTCTGTATTGCTGATTTGTGTTACCCCACAAGACAGTATGGCACAGCGTAGGCATTCATCAGCAAAGAAAACAGCCACCGTGAAGAAAACAACAAAGAAAACCACTTCTTCACGCAAGAAACAGACCACCCAAAAGAAAGGTACAGCAAAGACTACTCCTGAGCCAGAGACGGCAGAGATAAAAAGTCTGAAATCAGAGAAAGCAAAACTGCAACGCGAGATATCACAGCGTGAGGGACAGCTGCGTTCAAATAAAGCCGATGTGGGGCGCCGATTGAAAACACTTGTAATTTTGAATGGCGAGATAGATGCACGCGAAAAGCATATTGACAAGATGCAACGCGACATTGATACGCTCTCTCATCACATCACCGGACTCACACATGACCTTGATTCTCTTCAGCACGACCTTGATAGGGCAAAAGCACGATATGTGCGCTCCTTAAGAAAAATACAGGCACAGCACGGCAATCAAAATGATCTACACTTCATACTTTCAGCAAAGAGTTTTAATGAGATGTATCGTCGAATCCGTTATTTGAAGGAATATGGCATCTACCAACGTAAGAAAGGTGAAGAAATAAGAGAGCGGCAAGCGATTGTCATAGGCAAACGTAACACTTTGGAACAGAAGAAGCGTAACCGCACTGTACTCCTTGAACAGGATAAGCAAGAAAAAGAGGTACTGACAGGCAAACGTCAGGAGCAACAAAAAGTGGTACAATCGCTACAGAGCAAACAGAAAGAGATACAGAGCGCACTTGCAGAACAACGTCGTAAGAGTGCCCAACTGAACAAGAAAATAGATACACTCATTGCCATAGAGATAGAAAAGGCAAAGAAACGTGCTGCAGACGAGGCAAAGAAACGCGCAGCAGAGCAGGCACGCCAAAAGAAACTTGCAGAGGAGGCTGCTGCACGTCGGCGCGCTGCTGAAGCCGAAGCCAAACGAAAAGCAGAAGAAGCTGCTGAAGCACGCCGCAGAGCCGCAGCCGCACAGGCAGGAAGTGAAGCTGCACGCCAAGCTGAAAACGAAGCTCGCAAGGCTGAGGCTGAAGCTGAAGCTGCAGAAAAAGTCGCTGCAAAAGCACGTCAGAAAGCCGAGAAGGAAGATATTGCCGCATTCAAAATGAACAGCGACGATGCAAAAATCACAGGCGACTTTGAACATAACCGCGGAAGATTGCCAATGCCTATCACGGGCCCGTATCGGGTAGTAAGCCACTTCGGGCAATATAACGTGGAAGGATTGAAGAATGTTACCCTTGACAATAAAGGCATCAACATCCAAGGGCGCGCAGGTGCGAAAGCACGTTCCATCTTTGATGGTGAGGTGAGTGCCGTATTCAGCTTTGATGGTACGATGGTGGTGATGGTACGACACGGAGAGTATATCTCTGTCTATTGTAACCTCTCATCCGTGAGTGTGAGTCGCGGACAGCGCATAAGCACTCGACAGGTGCTCGGTTCCGTTGGCGAAGACAACATCCTGCAATTCCAATTGCGTAAGGGGACAGCAAAACTTAATCCTGAGGCGTGGGTGAGGTAAGAGTGATGAGAGATGTGCTATGAGTTTTAGAGTAAAAAGCGAATGATAACAAGCGAACAACTGAAAGACATATTGCTGCGCACTGATGCGCTGAAAAGATACCTCAACATCGATGCACGTAAGATGGAATATGAGGAAGAAAACCTGCGTACACAAGCCCCTGACTTCTGGGACGATGCCAAGCAGGCTGAAGAACAGATGAAGAAAGTCCGTTCCATAAAAAAATGGATTGATGGGTATAATAATGTACGTCTGCTTGCTGATGAACTGCAACTGGCTTTCGACTTCTATCATGACGAAATGGTCAGCGAGGAAGAGGTAGATACCGACTATCAGAAAGCGATAAATGCTATTGAGTCACTTGAACTGAAAAACATGCTCTCGCATGAAGAAGACCCTATGGACTGCGTGCTGAAGATAAACTCTGGTGCTGGTGGCACAGAGTCGCAGGATTGGGCTTCAATGCTTATGCGTATGTATATGCGATGGGCAGAAGCCGGTGGATATAAATGTACCATCAGCAATCTGCAGGATGGTGATGAAGCAGGCATCAAGACTGTAACGATGGAGATAGAGGGCGAATTTGCTTATGGCTATTTGAAAAGTGAGAATGGTGTGCACCGTCTGGTGCGCGTCTCACCATTCAACGCACAAGGCAAACGCATGACAAGCTTTGCCAGTGTGTTCGTGACACCACTTGTGGACGACACGATAGAAATCTATGTTGACCCATCTCGCGTGAGTTGGGACCTCTTCCGCAGTGGCGGTGCCGGTGGGCAGAACGTGAACAAGGTTGAGACCGGTGTGCGTCTGCGGTATCAATATGTTGACCCAGATACAGGTGAGGAAGAAGAAATACTCATTGAAAACACGGAGAGTCGCAAGCAGTTGGAAAATCGTAACAACGCTATGCGTCTGCTACGTTCACAACTCTATGACCGCGAGATGAAAAAACGTCAGGAGGCACGTGCTAAGATAGAAGCTGGGAAAAAGAAAATAGAATGGGGTAGTCAGATACGCAGTTATGTCTTTGACGACCGCCGAGTGAAAGACCATCGCACAAACTTCCAGACGAGTGACGTGGACAGCGTCATGGACGGAAAAATCGATGGGTTCATAAAGGCTTATCTTATGGAATTTCATGAATGATAAATACATAAACTTAAAAATTAAAACATTATGAGTAACAGATTAAAAATCAAATCCGAAAAGCAGAAAGTAACGAAGACAGAGAAACAAGGACGTCAGGTAGTGCTTTATATCATTGTAGCCCTCATCGTACTTGCCCTCATCTTCATGGCATATACAATGGTCATCATGGGCTGATGGGGCTGGAAATAGAAAGAAAATTCCTTGTCAAGGGCGCGTTCAAGCATCTTGCCCATTCTTCATCACACATCATACAGGGATATATCCTCTCTTCCGGTGGGCGGACGGTGAGGGTGCGTATCCGTGATGACAAGGGATTCCTGACCATCAAAGGGGCATCGCATGACGGTGGTCTCTCACGGTATGAATGGGAACATGAGATTCCGCTTGCCGAAGCGCAGGAACTGATGCATCTTTGCGAGAATGGCATCATTGACAAGACACGTTATCTTGTGCCTTGGGGGCAACATATCATAGAGGTAGATGAGTTTCATGGAGAGAACAAAGGACTCGTCATAGCAGAAATAGAATTCTCATCATCAGACGAGAGTTATGAAAAACCAGAGTTTCTTGGACGCGAACTCACTGGCGATCATCGTTTCTATAATGGCACCCTACGTCTCAATCCTTTTTGTCTTTGGGGCGAAGCCTTCCTGAAAGAACAAGCCCAACAACCGTAGCCAAAAATACGCCTGTTGTGTTGGCAACAAAGTCAAGCCACTCTCCGCTACGTCGCCCGAAAGTGCAATATGCCTGCAGAAGTTCCAAGACACCGCCCATCGCTATTGGTGCAATAATGAGATAAAGAAATATCCTGCGCCAGTCGCGGTGTATGTGTCGTGACAGATATTCCCACCACATCACGGTGCATGTACCGCCATACATCGCCAGATGAGTCCATTTGTCAATAAACTTCACATTGTCCAATGGTGTATCCGGAAAGAAAGGCACAAGTGACAATACCCATATTAATAATATGAAAGTGCTACTCACAGGATATTTATTTATGAAATGTTTTAGCATACCTTCTATTGTTAGATAGTTTGCAAAAGTAAATAAAATCATGCATCTTGCAAATTTCAAATTCTACCGTTCACGCGATTGGATAGTAATTATCTTTCTGACGATAGTTATCATAGCCACACTTATCTTCTTCCATTTCGGTGGCAGAAACACCTCTTTTTCAAAGAGTAGGAGCAATGATGCATCTGCCACTTTCACCGAAAAAAATACACAATATTATAATGTAGGCAAACGGAATGTGGAAGAGTTTCCTTTTGATCCGAATACTGCTGACAGTACACAACTATTACGCCTCGGACTTGCACCGTTTCAAGTGCGCAACATCTATCGTTACCGTGCTGCCGGTGGAGTGTATAGCCGTCCCGAAGACTTTGCTCGCCTCTATGGACTGACACAGCGAGACTATCGTCGTCTTCGTCCCTACATACGCATCGCACCAGACTTCCGCCCTGCTACGGAACTCGTAGAACAGCATGACAGGAGCTACTTTACAGGTACTTCACATACTGTCTCTCCCGACACCCTTCGTCCATCCATTACACATAAGATAAAACAGGGTGAGACCATATCGCTTGATGCCGATACTACAGCACTACGTACCGTGCCGGGCATTGGGACTTATTTCTCACGACGCATTGCCAACTATGGCGACCGACTTGGGGGATATGTCAGTTCCTCACAATTGCTTGAAATTGAAGGTTTTCCCGAAGAGTCAATATCTTTCTTTACGCCTTCTGCCACAATAAAACGTATTGATGTGAACAAAGCCAGCATTTCACGCCTTTGCCGACACCCATACATCTCATTTCAGCAAGCACGCGAAATTGTTAATCTTCATCGCCGTAACGGACCGTTACACTCCATAGATGACCTTCGGTTATCACCACTCTTCACAGCCAACGACCTGAAACGCCTCGCCCCATATCTCAACTTCAGCAACGATTAAAGTGTGAGATAACAATTAGGTGAGAATATCATCTGTCTAATGATATCGCAACCATCACTTGTTCTGCTATTGACTTCATGCCTGCAATGGATGGATGGTTGCGTTGCTTGTCAATGTCGTGTAACCTGATGAGAGGCACATCGTAATGCTCACAGATGATGCTACAACTCTCGTTGATACTTTCTTTCAAGTCGGAATTAAGGATAAAGAATATGCAGGCTGTAGGATAGTGACGTTTCACTCCATCAAGCATACAAGCCATTGCAGGACGAAAAGAATATAAGTCGGCATCAGTCCAATTCTCATACTTATATTCTCCTATCGGTGCACCACACCAACTGTCATTTGTACCACCGCAAATCAATATGATATCGGGCGAACCGAGATAAGGAACGCGCGTCACAAAAGAACAGTCCTTATAGTCTTTATGTTTCCCAGTCTTCTTATCCACATAACCGGTGTAACAGATTGTACTGCCCGAAAATGAATTGTTCACACATAAACAGTAACCGTCACGCTTGATAATCTGATGCCACCATGTCTGTTCCACCTGCACCACATCATTACCGCGCTGAGGATGAGAATAGTTATACCAACAATAATTTGTGTCGGGAAGGAGATAATTCTCAAATGTGGAATACGAATCTCCAAGAATGGAAATGCTCTTTACAGACTGTGCCTGAACTGTGGCAACTATCAGTGAGAAAAACAGAAGAAACAATTTATTTTTCATGATAAAACTATTTTTTACGTCCGAAATCGGCAGGAATCTCACCGAGTTCCTTTGTGTTCCACTTACAAATGGGCGGTAAATCCGGATTTGCACGTAGCCACGCTTCAGCACGACGTACGAGCATGAGAGCCTCACGTGTCTCGTCATTCTCCTTGAGAGTGGTCTTTGCCTTACGATTGCGCACCCACGCAAGCGCACTCACACTGTCGCTGTAGATGGTGATGTCAGTAATCCCACGGCGTTTCATAAGCGCCACAGCATGTACGATAGCAAGAAATTCACCGATATTGTTTGTTCCCTGTATCGGTCCGAAGTGGAATACCTCATGACCATCACTTAGGTCAACGCCACGGTATTCCATCTTTCCCGGGTTGCCACTGCATGCGGCATCTACACACCACGCCTTCATCACATTCTTTCCGGCACTTCAATACCGAGCAAGTCCATACCGCTACGGATAATCTTTGCCACATTACGTGCAATAACTAGACGCACCGTCTGTGTCTGGACATCTGCACCTTTCAGAATAGGGCAGTCGTGATAGAACTGGTTGAAGGTCTTTGTCAGTTCGTAGCAGTAGTTGGCTATGCAGCTTGGATTATAGTCATTTCCTGCTTGCGTCACAACCGTAGGATACTCGTTCATCTTCTGAATAAGTTCTGTTTCCTTATCGTTGAGCGTAATGGAAAGTGATGACAGATTGTCCGAAACATCTGTTGCCTTACGCAAGATGCTACGGATTCGAGCATAGGTGTATTGTATGAATGGACCTGTATTGCCATTGAAATCGATGCTTTCGGCAGGATTGAAGAGCATGTTCTTACGGGCATCAACCTTCAGTATGAAATACTTCAATGCACCGAGTCCAACTATGCGTGCCACCTCCTGTTTCTCTTCCTCAGTCATGTCGGCAAACTTTCCGGCTTCATCGCTCACTCGGCGTGCCTCCTCTATCATTGAAGCAATAAGGTCGTCAGCATCCACCACAGTTCCTTCACGCGATTTCATCTTGCCGTTAGGCAGTTCCACCATGCCATAAGAGAAATGCACCAAGTCCTTGCCCCATTTGAATCCGAGCCTATCAAGAAGGAGCGACAACACCTGAAAATGGTAATTCTGCTCGTTCCCCACGACATAAATCATCTTGTCTATAGGAAAATCATTGAAGCGCATTGTGGCAGTACCAATGTCTTGTGTCATATAGACAGACGTACCGTCACTGCGGAGCAGGAGTTTCTCATCAAGTCCGTCAGTGGTGAGGTCTGCCCATACACTGCCGTCTTCCTTACGATAGAAGATGCCTTTTGCAAGTCCGTCTTCCACCTTCTGCTTCCCGATGAGATAGGTGTCGCTCTCATAGTATATCTTGTCGAACCCGACACCAAGAGCCTTGTATGACTCATCGAACCCAGCATACACCCACGAGTTCATCATCTGCCAGAGATTACGCACTTCGACATCGCCCTGCTCCCATTTCACGAGCATCTCGCGCGCCTCTTTCATCAATGGTGTATCTTCACCTTCAGGAAGTCCCGCTGATTGTTCCTTATTCTTCTTGTCGAACAGCACATAATAATCTCCAATGAGGTGGTCGCCTTTCTTTCCTGATGTTTCAGGCGTCTCACCATTGCCCCATTTCTGCCATGCCAACATCGACTTGCAGATATGAATACCGCGGTCGTTCACGATGTTTGTCTTGACGACACGGTTGCCGTTGGTTTCCATGATGCGACTCAGTGACCAACCGAGAAGATTGTTTCTCACATGTCCAAGGTGCAGCGGTTTATTGGTATTAGGCGAGGAGTATTCTATCATCACAAGCGGAGCATCATCACACGTTTTCTTGCCGAAATTCTCATCCTCATCAATTCGCTTCAATGTGTCAATCATTGAGGAGTCGGAAATAATAAGATTAAGGAAACCCTTTACCACATTGAAACGCTCCACCGAAGGCTCGTTCTGCTGTAGCCACTCGCCTATTTCCTGCGCTGTCTGCTCAGGGGCTTTGTGTGAAAGTTTCAGGAATGGGAATACCATCAAAGTAATATTACCCTCAAACTCTTTTCTCGTTTTTTGAAGCGATATAGATTTTGCTTCAACATCACCTTTATATAATGCGTCTATTGCCTTGATAACAGACAACGTCAGTTGCTCTTCAATATTCATTTACAATTCAAAATTATAACCTAAAGTGATGGAGAATGTATTGTTTCTTGAATCGTCAAAAAACATCACATCACCCAATTTATCTTTATCAAAGACTTTTGTTACCGGCACCATGGCACGGGCATCAATGATGAAGTTCTGGTACTGGTAAGAAACACCAACAGGTATTTGAAGCTGGAATTTGTTAGTGCAGTCATCAATATTATAACCTGCATCATCATTAAAACGAAGCATAATACCCGGTTGTAAACCAGCCTTTACAGCAAAACCATCAAAAAGATAGAAATTGGCAAGCAACGGGATGGTGATATAATCAGCATTTAGCGTCTCACGATCAACTTCTTCATGAGTCCCAGTATAGAGTTTCAATTTTGAGCCCTGCTGTGAATAGAACACTCCGGCTGAGGGTTGAAACCAGTCGTTCAACTGATAGCCAAATTCCAGACCACCAGTAAACCCTACTTTTGTCTTTGACTCTATGCTCGCCAGCGTAACGCCATGTACGGTTTTGTCGGTTACACTCATCCCAAACGAGGAAAGTGTGATGCCAGCCATAGGGCGCAACATGAACTTACCCACAGTAGGCGTTTGGGCATATACCCCCATAGAAAAAATGAGGACAATAAGAATGATGACAGATTTCTTCATTATATGATAATATTTATATAATTACGTGAAATAAATATAACAAAGGCTTATCTGTAGGCAGCCATAAGCCACCACCGCGCAGATAAGCCATTGTTTTAGTTGTGAACTAATCGCTTAATTTTGCCTTAATAAATTCACGGTTGAGACGTGCAATGTTTGCGATGCTCTCGTTTTTCGGGCATACAGCCTCGCAAGCACGGGTGTTCGTGCAGTTGCCAAAGCCTAGTTCTTCCATCTTCATCACCATTGCCTTTGCACGCTTTGCAGCCTCAGGACGACCTTGTGGAAGCAATGCCAACTGGCTCACCTTTGATGACACAAAGAGCATAGCCGACCCGTTCTTACATGCTGCCACACAGGCACCACACCCGATACAACTTGCACAGTCCATTGCCTCGTCTGCATCCTGCTTTGGTATGAGAATGGCATTTGCATCCTGTGCCTGTCCGGTGCGGACAGTATTGTAACCACCTGCCTGAATGATTTTATCAAATGCGTTACGGTCCACCATACAGTCCTTTATCACAGGGAAAGCAGCTGAACGCCAAGGCTCAACGGTGATAACATCACCATCGTTGAAACGACGCATATAGAGCTGGCAAGTGGTGGCTCCACGCTCGGTCTTACCATGAGGTGTACCGTTGATATAGAGCGAGCACATGCCACAGATGCCCTCGCGACAATCGTGGTCGAAAACAAATGGTTCCTGTCCCTCGTTGATAAGTTCTTCATTCAGAATATCAAGCATTTCAAGGAATGAAGTATCATCCGGAATATCTTTCATCTCATGAGTGTCAAAATGACCTTTGTCCTTAGGACCATTCTGCCTCCAATACTTCAAAGTAAATGATATATTTCGTGCCATAATGATTTTAGTTTTTATAATTACGTGTTTGTACCTTTATTGCTTCATATTCGAGTGGTTCTTTGATGAGTTCAGGAGCAGTCTCGTCATTGCCCTGATATTCCCAACATCCTACATAGAAGAAGTTTTCATCATCACGCTTGGCTTCACCCTCTTCGGTCTGGTATTCTTCGCGGAAATGACCACCGCAACTCTCATTGCGTGAAAGTGCATCGTATGCCACTAATTCACCCATGAGCAGGAAGTCGCGCAGATGGATGGCCTTGTCAAGTTCAATGTTCAAACCTTCTTTCTCGCCAGGGATAAAGAGGTTTGTCCAGAATTCCTTGCGCAGAGCCTTGATGAGTTTGATGCCTTCTTGCAATCCTTCTGCCGTACGTCCCATACCAACATGCTCCCACATGATGTGTCCGAGCTCCTTATGTATGGAATCAACAGAACGCTTACCCTTGATGTTCATGAGTTTGTCTATATCTTCACTCACCTTCTTTTCTGCCTCTTCAAATTCAGGGAGGTCAGTTGACAAGCGTGGCCATATTTCCTGATCTGCAAGATAGTTCTGTATAGTGTAAGGAAGTACGAAATAACCATCAGCCAGTCCCTGCATCAATGCCGAAGCACCGAGGCGGTTAGCACCATGGTCGGAGAAGTTGCACTCGCCAATAGCGAACAGACCAGGAATGGAGGTCTGCAACTCATAGTCAACCCATATACCACCCATCGTATAGTGTACGGCAGGGAAAATCATCATTGGGGTCTCGTATGGATTCTCATCCGTGATTTCCTCATACATATCAAACAGGTTTCCGTAACGTTGCTCTACAACATCCTTGCCCAGACGCTCAATAGACTCTGAAAAATCAAGGAACACGGCAAGTCCCGTATTGTTCACGCCGAAGCCCTTGTCGCAACGCTCTTTTGCGGCACGTGAAGCCACATCGCGTGGCACGAGGTTTCCGAATGCCGGATAACGACGCTCCAAATAGTAGTCACGGTCTTCCTCAGGAATGTCCTGACCTTTTATCTCACCGCGCTGCAGACGCTTTGCATCTTCCAGTTTCTTTGGCACCCAAATACGTCCATCATTACGTAGAGACTCTGACATAAGAGTCAGTTTTGACTGCTTGTCTCCATGAACAGGGATACATGTAGGGTGTATCTGTACGTAAGAAGGGTTAGCAAAATATGCGCCCTTGCGATAGCACTGAACAGCTGCCGTACAGTTACATCCCATAGCATTGGTTGAGAGGAAATAAGTGTTTCCGTAACCACCCGTACCTATGACAACGGCATTTGCTGAGAAACGCTCAAGTTTGCCTGTCACCAAGTTCTTGGCAATGATACCGCGTGCGCGACCGTTGATGATCACAACATCTTCCATCTCATAACGGGTGTAAAGCTTCACCTTACCGGCCTTTACCTGACATGAGAGTGAGGAATAAGCACCCAGAAGAAGTTGCTGTCCTGTCTGACCCTTTGCATAGAAGGTACGGCTCACCTGCGCTCCACCGAAAGAACGGTTTGCAAGCATACCGCCATATTCACGTGCAAACGGCACACCCTGTGCCACGCATTGGTCGATGATATTGTTGCTCACCTCAGCCAAACGATATACATTGGCTTCGCGAGCACGATAGTCGCCACCTTTCACTGTGTCGTAGAACAAGCGATATACGGAGTCACCATCGTTTTGATAACATTTTGCTGCATTGATACCGCCCTGTGCTGCGATAGAGTGTGCACGGCGCGGAGAATCCTGTATGCAGAAGTTCAACACATTGAAACCCATCTCGCCCAATGATGCTGCTGCCGAAGCACCGGCAAGACCGGTACCGACAACGATAACATCAAGTTTGAGTTTGTTTTTAGGATTTACCAGTCGCTGATGAGCCTTGAACTCTGTCCATTTGCTTGCTACTGGTCCTTCAGGTATTCTTGAATTTATCTGTTTAGTCATAATAGAAAAATTTTAATTGTCAATTACGAAGTTAACACGGAGTGTTTAGACTTGGAGCAATACCGAAGAAGAATCCAAGCACTACTACGATGAATGCAAGCACGAGAATTGTTGCATAAAGTGAACCGATAATCTTCCAGCGGCAGAACCATGTCTTACCGTTCCATCCAAGAGTCTGCATTGCACTCCAAAATCCGTGAGTAAGATGCATCCAAAGAGCAACAAACCAGATGATGTACAATACTACAAATACAGGATTGGTGAATACCTGCTTCATAAGCCCGAAACCATCTGCAGTATCAAGTCCCAAAGCATTTGTCTCATTACCGAGTAGCTCTGTGTACATCATGTTATACCAGAAGTTAAACAAGTGTAGAGCAATACCCAAAAGGACGATAATGCCAAGCACAAGCATGTTTTGTGAAGCCCATTCCACCTTGTCAGGCTTTGCCGTGACATCGTAACGCTGTGCACCACGCGCTTTTCTGTTCAGCATTGTGAGCCAGAAAGCAAATACGAAATGGAGCACAGCTAATACAGCAAGACCTACAGTTGCAACAACTGCATACCAGTTAGCTCCCAACATTTCACAGATATTATTGTAACCCTCGCCAGAGATGAGAGCTACAATATTCATTGACGCATGAAACGTCATAAAAAGGATAAGACAGATGCCAGTTAGTGACATGATGACTTTCCTACCAATAGATGAATTTAATAACCACATGTGTTTTTTGATTTTTTATGTTTTTAGTTGTTTATATTTTTATTGTCAGTCAAAAGTCTTGCAAAATTAGTGCAAGGCGAGTGAAAAGCCAAATTTTCGAAGAAAAAGAGGATAAATATTTAAGAAAATCCAAGCTTGCTTGAGGTTTTGGTAAATATTTAGACTCGTTAAAGACATCAGTCTTTTGGCTTTTCAGAGCCGAAGCCTAATTTGCGGCGAGCGAAGC
>JAGHTU010000048.1 GCA_018065185.1 Candidatus Equicola faecalis
CGTTTGGGTCTTGACAAACGCTCGTTTGTGCCTCGTCTTCCCATCGTTTGTGAGCAGTCAAACGCACGCTCGTTTTTCATCCTCCAAAGTCGCGGAACAGATGTTCCAATTGGAGGGATTATTCGGTGCTTTCTTGGGGGTGTCGCGATGCTGTCGAGGGGCTCTCTTGATGCCATCTATGGCATCCCTTCGATGGTTTCACGGGACCCCTTCGATGGTTATACGAGATGCCAACAATGGAAATCCGCTCCTAATTGATGGGAATCCGGTTTCCGTGGCTCGCTTTTCGGTTTTTCACAGTTCCTCTTAATGTTTCACATAGAGTCGGTTTCTTGTTTTTCTCGCAGAGCAAATCTTGCCTCATGTGAGGTATTGTCTGAAAGTATATTCCTTTTTGCAAGCAAGCTTGCTAAAGGCATCACCTTTCAGACAAGCCATCTTCGATGTCTCAAGATTTGTACGCAAGGAGCAGAGACGCACCTTGCAGGTGCTACGCAGAGTTTTGCGAATTGATAACTGATAATTAATAATTGATAACTCATAACTCATAATTCATAACTGTTTCTCTTCCCTCGCGCGCGTGCGCGCGTACCTATTATATATAAAGCATCAAACCAGTAATTATAATTATAAAAAATTCTATCTGTATGAGATACGAATTATCCAAGAAATGTTACCTTTGCAACGAAATTATAATTTCTTATCAAAACACATTAAAAAATCATGGTAAAAAGATTATTTTCAATCATGGTGGTTTGTCTGGTTGTTTTTACAGCCGCAGCACAAGTCACCACATCATCTATTCAGGGTAAAGTAATGGCTGATAACGATGAGGCAATCGGCGCAACCATTCAGGCTGTGCATGAACCGACGGGTACCCGCTACCAAGCCGTAACGAACATGAACGGGCGTTTCAACCTCACAAATGTCCGCGTGGGAGGTCCTTATTCCATTACGATTTCCTATGTCGGTTACAACAAGAAGACGTACAGCGGAATAAATGTTGATTTGGGCAATCCGTATGTGCTTGATGTCGTGCTTGATGCCAACTCACAGGAGTTGGACGAGGTGGTGGTGGTATCATCTTCAAAGATGAAGTCGAGCAAAGCCGGTGCCAACACCGAAATCAACGCCGAAACGATTGCTATGGTGCCAACCATAACACGCAGTCTTAATGACATGCTCTTTCTCACTCCACAGGGTGTAAATGTGGGTAATACTTTCTCTGTCGGAGGTGGAAACTACCGTCAGTCATACGTTACTGTCGATGGTGCTGCGATGAACAACGCTTTCGGTATCGGAGGCAACCTCCCTGCCAATGGTTCACCGATATCACTCGACGCTTTGGATGCCATTTCTGTATCTATCACTCCTTTTGACGTGCGTCAGAGTGGTTTTACAGGTGGTGCCATCAATGCCGTAACTAAGTCAGGAACAAACCAGTTCAAAGGTTCTGCATATTTCTACAACAATAACGTAAACCTTAGAGGAAACAAGGTGGGCGATTACGAACTGACACGCAATAGCGACCATTCCACAACTTATGGTGTGACATTCGGTGGTCCGATTATCAAAGACAAACTCTTCTTTTTCGTCAATGGTGAATATGAAGATAATGTTTCAGCAGGGCCAACCGGTGTAGCACGCACGAGTGAAACAGAAGAGTGGAGCCCGACCGCAGGTGTAGTACACCGTCCTACGGAAACAAAACTCAACGAGATAAGACAGTATCTTAAGGATAATTACAACTACGACCCGGGACGCTATCAGGGATACTCTCTAAAGACCCCTGCCTATAAGCTCCTCGCACGTTTGGACTGGAACATCGATGCCAACAACAAGTTGAATTTCCGCTTCAACACCACTCATACAAAGGATTCCAACATGCCTTCATCATCCACATCTCCACTTTCGCATGGCACAATATACCCTGGTGGTGGCGGCATAGGGTCCGGAAAAAACAATGCTGGTCGCACCACGAACGCAGCCATGTATTTCGAAAGTTCTCGTTACTACCAAGAATGTGACTTCACATCCCTTGCTGCTGAATGGAATGCAAAATGGGGAGAAGTGAACAACACACTGCGTCTGACCTACTCTGACCAGAATGAGCCACGCTCTTACGAAGGTGGGATATTCCCTACGGTAGATATTCTTGAGGAAGGTGCCGTATATGCTTCTTTCGGTCCAGACCCATTCACGGAAGGTAATCTCCGTAGGGTAAAGACATTCGTGGCAACAGACGAACTGACTTACTCTGTCGGCATACACAATCTGCTTGCCGGTCTGCAGTTTGAAACAAATAATGCCGAAAACGGATATATGCAGGGAGGTAATGGATATTACGTATTCTCTTCATGGGACGACTTTGTAAACCAGAAACTGCCTTCTGCATATTGCCTTTCGACAGCTGCTAATCTTGACGGAAGCAAGTTCTCTGCAAAGATGAAACAGAATTTCTTCTCTGTATATCTTCAGGATCAGGTGAACCTGACCGACAACTTCAAACTGACTGGCGGAATCCGCTTTGAAACACCATTCTATCCTGCCCTGAAAGATAATTACAACTACGCCTTGGCAGCACTTAACTTTAATGGGAACAAATACACCACAGACCAGTTGCCAAAATCAAAGATTACTGTATCTCCACGCTTAGGCTTCAACTGGGACATCACAGGCGAGCGTAAGTATATTCTTCGCGGTGGTACGGGATATTTCGTAGGCCGTATGCCTTTCGTATGGCTCGTATCCGCTGTGGGAAATGCAAACTGCGGACAATTCCAGTATTTCTATAACACCCCTTCAAAGTCTGGTGATTTCGGACAGGTAGGATTCTCACAGTCTGTAGCAGGTCAAATTGCCACTTTGACATCCAACTATCGTCAGATTACTGGTAAGGACATAACAAACACCGCTGGTTCTGTAGTGCCACAGACACCGACTATCATCGACCGCAACCTCAAGATGAATGCCGCATGGAAATCATCATTGGCATTTGACGCAAAACTGCCTTACGACATTGACTTCTCTATCGAAGGTATATACAGTAAGGAATTTAACCCAACAGTCTTCCTCAACGGAAATGCTTCATGGGATGGAGAGACTTACATAGAGGTTGTGCCGGGCGACAAGCGCAAGGTTTACAGCAACGCTGTTTCGGGATGTAACCCTTGCATCATCGCAAACGGTGGTGATGGCGCCTACTACTACTCTATTTCAGCATCCTTGCGCAAGAAATTCGACTTCGGTCTTGACCTTATGGCTTCCTACACCTATTCACAGTCAAAAGCATATACGGAAGGTAGTGGCGACCAAGTGTCTTCTGCTTACAATTCCAACCGTTATTCCATCAACGGTATGAACGACTGCGAAATAGGTTATGGCACATACGTCACTCCTAACAAACTTCTCATCTCTGCTATGTACAACAAAGCATACGCGAAGCATTTTGCCACCACAGTGGGACTTATCTACGAAGGTACGAACAAGGGATATAACGAAGCCGGCTATGGTGCTACACGCTTCTCATACACATACGGCAGTTGCGTCTCAGGTGACAACGGTTCGAACAACCTGCTATGGATACCTGGAGCACGCGAGGAACTGAACAACTGGAATTTCGTGGATAATGGTGACGTGACCCTTGCCGATGGTACAAAAGTGAAATATACCGCAGATATGCAGCGCGATGATTTCTGGGCTTATATCAATCAAGACAGTTACCTGAAGAATCACAAGGGCGAATATGCAGAGCGTGGCGGTGCAGTCATGCCTTGGCATCATCAGTTGGATTTCAAATTCATGCAGGACTTCTATATCAAGTCGGGCAAACAGAAGAACACACTGCAGCTTGGTATTGACATAAAGAACCTTGCCAACCTCTTCTGCAAGGACTGGGGATTGTATAAGAAAGTCAACAACTCTGCTCTTATCTCAGGCACACAACAGAAAGGGCTGACATTCGCAAAGAACGGAAACTATCAGTTGAAAGACACTTATAGCGATTATGCGAATTTCCTTTCAACTTATTCAATACAGTTCAGCGTGAGATACATATTTAATTGATAATAAAATTATTTATAAGAAAGCGGAGCATTATTGTTCCGCTTTTTTTGTACATTTGCACCCGCTAATTAACAGAGATGAAAAACAGGAGTTTTATTATCGGGCTCAGTGCTTTGTTTGTCGCAAACATCATCTGGGGACTTATGGCACCACTTGTTAAGGGGTTGCTAAATATGGAAGTGATGAGTGGTCTGACATTGTCAGTCATAAGGACATTAGGTTGCGTTGTGCTGTTTTGGATTATCAGCATCTGCACACCTGACAGACTGATAAAGAAAGAACCCATAAGGCGTAAGGATTTTCCGTTGCTGTTCATTGGTGGAGTCATATTCATAATAGGGACACAGACATTGAGTAATATGGGTGCACAATACACCTATGCCGTTGATGCATCCGTTTGCTGTAGCACGACACCGATATTTACCCTCATCCTTGGGGCGATTTTCTATTACCACAAATTCCCTCCACTGATGAAAATTCTCGGCGTGCTGATGGGTATGTGTGGAGTGATGATTTTCATCCTCGATACAGCAGACAACCCTGCCATGCATGTGTCGAATGCTTTCCTCGGTGATCTCCTGTGTGTGCTGTCGCAAGTGTGTGGTGCAGTATATCTCGTATTCTTCGTGCGGATCGCAGGACGATACTCACCTTTTACCCTGATGAAATGGCTATATACGTTTGCACTTATCGCCATATTGCCGTTTACCTATGGTGACATCATCAGTATAGAATGGACAAAACTCAGCGGAGAAGCGATATTCGACCTTACTTATATTGTCCTATTGGGCTCATTTGCTGGTTATATGCTCATCTCGTTTGCACAGCGCTCAGTTACACCTACCATAATAGCAATGTGCAATTATATCCAGCCTGTCACAGCCGCTATATATGCCATTCTAATAGGGATGGCAGTCGTAACAGGCGCCAACCTCATAGCAACAGCCCTTATCTTCATCGGCGTGTGGTTAGTACAGCAAAATTCCGCACACCTGCAAGATGAGAAGCAATAGACACCAAAAAAAGTCTCAAAAGAGTTTCACGCAAAAAGGCTTTTTACAAGAAAAGTTTTCCATTATAAAAAAAATGATTATATTTGACCCATAATTTGATTTATATCATTATTATTAACTATTTTATTAACTTAAACTAACTAAAAGACATTATGATTTTTTCAAACATGAAGAGATTTGCTGCAACGGTTGTTGTGTGCATGTTCTACGCTGTGTCTTTTGCCCAGATTACGGGTACAGTCGTTGACCAAAGCGGCGAGCCTATAATCGGAGCAAGCATTTTAGTTAAGGGAACTTCAGTGGGAGCTGCAACCGACTTGAACGGTAAGTTCTCTATCCCTTCGGCTAAATCATCAGATGTCATTACTGTTTCTTACATCGGAATGGTCTCTCAGGAGATTTCGCTCCGTGGCAAGAGTTCGGTGAAGGTCGTCCTTAGCGAAGACAGTAAGACATTGAATGATGTGGTAGTTATCGGTTACGGTACTGTAAAGCGCCGCGACCTGACTGGTTCTGTTGCATCTGTAACAGGCGAGAAACTGGCTGCAAACCCAGTGGCAGATGTCACTCAGGCTTTGCAGGGTCAGCTCCCTGGTGTTCAGATCACATCACAAGACGGTCGTCCGGGTGCCTCTATGGCAATCCGCATCCGTGGTGGTGGCTCAATCACTCAAAGCAACGATCCTCTGGTAGTGGTTGACGGTGTACAACTCGGCGATGTAAGCGAAATGAGCGAAATCCCTGTTGACAACATCGAAAGCATCGACGTATTGAAGGACGCTGCAACGACAGCCATCTATGGTGCAAGTGGTGCAAACGGTGTTATCCTCATCACAACAAAGGGTGGTCAGATGGGCAAACCAAAGGTTCGCTACAACATGTACTATCAGGCAAAGAAGATTCCTGAGATTCTTGACGTTCAGGATGCTTACGACATGGTGCGCGACACATGGTCATACGCTTATGCCTACGGCGCTAAGAGTGCATACGCAGACAATGTGGCTCAGTACTACGGGCTTGGTTCTGCATTCGGTAATCACCTAGATGAGTATCGTGGGGTAAAGGCTCATAACTACATGGACGATATCCTGAAAACTGCAAACTCATGGAATCACGACCTGTCATTATCAGCCGGTAATGAGAACACAAAGGTATATGCAACCGTCAACTACACTAATGATGACGGTATCCGTATCAATTCAGGTTTCAAGCGTTGGGGTGCAAACTTCAAGTTGGACCAGAAGATTACGAAGAATCTGAAGGCAGACCTCGATGTACGCTACACAGAAGTTACCCTGACAGGTAACCACTACGACATCGCTTCTGGGTCTTACACCTATCGTCCGATAGACAATCCGCTCGGAACAGACGATCCTTCACTCCTCGGTATGGGTAGTTCAAACGTAGAAGATTTCCGCAACCCTGTGGGCTTGCTCGACAACTATATCTACGAGAGAAATATGCAACGTCTCCGCGCAAGAACAGGTCTGACTTGGAATGCTTTCAAGGGCTTCACGGCAAAGACAGAACTCACACTCGGTCGCAACTGGGCACAAGCAAAGACTTGGGACGGTGGTATTGAGGCTGGTTACAACTCTGCAAAGTTGAACAACAGCAATGGTTACCATGTACGTTGGACAACGACGGCAAACTACGAAGTACAGGGACTTGGTGAAGACCACGGACTCTCATTCCTCGTAGGTAATGAAATCATTTCAAGAAGAAACAGCTCCTCTGAAATCTATGGCTATGGTTATCCTGCCGAGTTTACGATGAATCAGGCATTTGCCAACATCAACATGTCAAACCAGTATGATACAGCCACTCAGGGTAAGGACTACGTATCAAGCAACGATGGCATGCCTGTACACGGCACATCATGGTTCGGCCGTATGAACTACAATTACCTTGGTCGTTACCTCCTCACAGCTACATTCCGTGCTGACGGTAGTTCAAAATTTGCTCCTGACCATCATTGGGGTTATTTCCCTGCATTTGCCGGTGCATGGCGCATTTCTGACGAACCGTTTATGGCAAGCACAAAGAACTGGTTAGACAACCTGAAGTTACGTCTGTCTTGGGGTACTACAGGTAACAACGACATCAACTCTTCTCTTTGGAAAGAGACTTGGGGAACAAAACAGATTACCGTTGACGGAAAATCTATTACCGTATATGTTCCAGGTGACATGAAGCCAAATTCAGGCCTCAAATGGGAGACAACTATTTCCCGCAACCTCGGTCTTGATTTCGCAATGATGAACAGTCGTCTCAATGGTAGCATTGATGTCTATTGGAACACAACGAAGGACATCCTTATGCGCGTTCCTTGTGACGCTTCATCTGGCTACAGCTATCAGTATCAGAACGTAGGTAAGACTTCCAACAAGGGTGTGGAAATTGCTTTGGCATACGACATCATCCGCACAAAGGACTGGCAGTTAGGTGTAAACCTCAATTACAACTACAACTACAATAATGTTGAAGAACTTCTTAAGGGCGTAAATGCTGACACTCATACAAACTGGGGTTCAACAATGCGTATTCCTACATACGACTATATCATCCGCGAAGGTGAACCTATTGGAACCATTCAGGGTTACAAGTCACTTGGTTTCTTCACAATTGATGAATTTACATACGATCCTGTTACAAAGCAGTACACTTTGAACTATGATGCAAAGGCTGCTGGTGTAACAACTGCCGGTAACTACGCACAGAACGTGCTCGCTCTCGCTGCTGACGGCAAGATATTCCCGGGTGCTCATAAGTTTGAGGCTGACGAGAAAGGTAATGTAAAGGAACAGGTGATTGGTCACACAATGCCTCATCACAGTGGTGGTCTCAACATCAACGGTCGTTGGAAGAACCTTGACTTCGGACTCGGTTTCACATATCAGATTGGTGGCGATGTATATAACGCAAACGCTATGCACTCTGTAATGGGTAATAAAGATACGAGCTTCGGTGCAAGCCGTCTGGACTATGCTTCTGACTGCTTCAAATACTGTAATTTCGATGAAAAGGGCGACATCTATATTGCGACAGACCCTACTGAATTGGCTCTTCTCAATATCGGTACCAAGCATGCTACTTATTATTCTGAATACGGTATCTGTTCTTCAGAGTACATTGAAGACGCTTCTTATCTGCGTCTGAACACTCTCACCGTAGGTTACACTCTGCCAAAGATTTGGACAAAGACTGTCGGTATCTCTAACTTGCGCGTTTACTTCACAGCAGGTAATCTGTTCTGCATCAGCGGATACTCTGGTTTGGATCCTGACGTGAACACCGCTGCATTCACAAGCGGTTTCCCTTCACCAAATTATGATTATCAGGCATATCCAAAGGCAAGAACATTTACTTTTGGTGCTAACATTTCATTCTAATTATGGAGGACAAGAAAATGAAAAAAGTATTATATATAATAATGTGTGTTGTTGGCATCATGTCAACTTACTCATGTAGTGATTTCCTTGAGCCGAAATCTGACTCGGAGACAGACGCTGAATTCGTGTTCTCTAACAGTATTACTGCACGTGCAGCTATTGAAGGAGCATACGAACAGTGGCGTGCCACTGCAAACAGTTATGTGTTTGGTGCAGGTTTGTTCTATGCTGCAGATGCTGCCGGCTCTGACATCGAGCGTCACCCTGAAGGCTACGCTGCTCAGCCGCTCCGTCATATCCCTGAGACATTCTATGAGAATGGTAAACGTACATCCGATTATGATGTCGGTAAATACGATCAAGAAAATGGTGCATATTCCAATCTGTTCGCTGTCATCGGTCAGGCTAATGCCATCATCTCTGCTGTGGAGAAGAAAGATAATTTCAAAACAGATGTGATTGATGCAACTAAGCCAAACTTCCTTTCTCAGCTCTATGGTGAAGCTGTCGCACTCCGCGCTACTGCTTACCGCGAGTTGATCAAGTATTATGGCGACGTGCCTTACGTTCATACATTCGGAGTTTCTGCCACTTCCATGGCAGGTCGCGACTCTATATATGACGCATGTCTTGCAGACCTTAAGGTAGTAGAGAAGAATATGTACGATCAGGGTGAAATCCCTAATGTTAGTGCATTAGACAAGCACTACTTCTCAAAACAATATGTTCAAGGTCTCATCGGTCGTATGGCTCTTGAAGCTGCTGGTTACCAGACACGCCGTACAGATGGCACTATCAACTATACTAATGGTGAGGGCAAAGCCCTGACTTTCGAGACAAAGGGTACTCCTAACCAGAATGCCCAGTACGGTCGTCGTGCTGACTGGAAGGACCTCGTCGAGATTGCTCGTGTTTACTTCAAGAAGGTTATTGACAACCACCCTGGCATCAAGTTCAACGCAAATGACTTCTCAGAGTTCTTCCTACAGATGATGAGCGACGACGCTATCTATGCTGATGAATCCATCTACGAATATCCAATGCAGTGGAACTCAACGAGTGATGAGCGTGCATATTCTTCTGGTCGCCCTTCAAACGGTGGTTCAAAGGCTGCTTATCCTTGTAAGGACTATGGCCAGTGCCGTATCAATCCTGCATACTACTATGGCATCTTCGACCCACAGGACAAGCGTCGTGACCTCGCTGTAACTTGTACAGGTAGTGATGGTAAGGGATATGAAGTGTTGATTCCTTTCACTCCTGGTTCAAAATCATCGGCTGGTGGTCTATCAATGAACAAATGGGATGAAAACCGTCAGACAAACCCTAACACGCTGGCACAGCGTAAGTCGGGCATCAACGGACCATACATGCGTATGTCTGAAATCTACCTCGGTTATGCAGAGGCTTGCGCTCTCTTGGGTGGTACTCACGACAATGAGGCAAAGACTTATCTTACCCTCATCCGTAAACGTGCATTCACGAATCCTAATGTAGATGCGTTTATCACAGCATGTGGCAACCTTTATCCACAGAGCGGTTACTCTCCACTCTATAAGGCTATTATCGAAGAGCGTGGTTTCGAATTTGCTGGCGAAGGCGACCGCCGTTGGACACTCATCCGTACCGGTATCCTTCCTGAAGCAATCAAGCGTATTAAGGAGCTTACTAAGGAGATGATTGATGGTCTTGAGAAGAATGGAAGCTACACATTTGCTAATGGCAACGTAATCTCAGCATCTGTCTATACAAAGGCTGTTGACGCGAAGGCTCTTTATGGTAAGCGTCTGACAGAGGCTACTCCTGCTGGCCAGGAGAACGATCCTGTTCTCTTCCCAGGATGGCGTGGACAGAACAACAACTGGGAGTCATTCGGTTGCGACTACAAGGGTAACACCAAGACAAACCTTGCTATTCAGGGGCTGTTCAAGCCAGTTGCTGATCCGGCAGCTCTCATCGCTGACGGTTACAAGGAAGTGGCTTGGGGTTCAGAACTTGTAAAGCAGAAAGCAGAATACTACGACTATCTGTTTACAAACTATGACTACGTAAGCACTCCTATCTACCTATGGCCTATCACACCTAACCAGTTGGCAACAGGTGGATATGTAAATGGTTATGGATTCCCTAACACAGTTAAGTAATCCCGATAAGACACTTGATATGACAAAGGCTTCGCACAATAGCGAAGCCTTTGTTGTATTTACACCGATTTGGGTTTATGCTTTCTGCCAAAAAGACTTGGTAAAGATGACCAGAACAGAGAATATCTCCAGACGCCCGATAAGCATCAACGCCGTACACATCCATTTGGTGGCTATCGGCAACGTTGCCCATGAGAACATCACATCAAGATTCCGTCCAAGTGCAGGACCGCAGTTGGAAATGCAACTTATCACCACGGCAAACGACTTCTCCATAGGAAGCCCCATAGCGATGAAGATGGCACAAAACAGGATTACTATTGCGATATAAATAGTGAGGAATGCCGTCAGCGTGGCTTTATTACCTCGTGAAAGCATGGCTCCGTTTATCTTCACCGGCAGGATAGCATTAGGATGAAGGATGTGCTTAAACTCATTTGCCGCAAGTTTTATGAGCAACAACACCCTCACACTTTTAATACCACCGCTGGTGCTACCAGCACAGGCACCCATCATCATACACAAGGCAAGGACAAACCATGTGAACGTTGGCCACATCCCGACATCTTCATTATACAGACCTGTGGATGTTATGACCGATGTCACCTCAAATAATGAGGCACGGAAAGCATGCTCCACATCCATACCCAAATCGCTAAGCAGGAGATGAACAAATATCAGTATTGTTGCCCCCACAAGCACCATCACGAAGAAACGCACCTCGTTGTCCCTAAAAAACTGGCGTATCTTCAGTCGGAAAACAAAGGAGTACAGCAGAGTGAAATTGATACCTGCGAGGAACATGAAGACAATCTCTATATATTCTATCAGCGGCGAATGAAACGCCATGACGCCTCCGCCATACGGAGTATTGCCTCCTGTGGCTGTGGTCACCATGGCATAATTGACGCTATCAAAGACATCCATACCGGCAAACATCAGACAAGCCACACACAAGGCGGTAAGCATCAAGTATGTTGTCCATATCCAACGAGAATTGGTCTTTATCCTTGGGTGTACACGCGACTTTGACAGTCCTGTTGCCTCGGCAGCAAACACTTTCACATCTCCACCCGTAAAAGCCGGAATGATGGCTATCGTGAAGAACACTATACCGAGACCGCCTATCCACTGGGTCAACGACTGCCAGAAAATCAGTCCGTGCGACTTCTGCAGGTCCGATACCGAAAGACCTGTCGTCGAGAAGCACGACATGGCTTCAAAGTAGGCATCCGTGAAATTGTCTATATACCCACTCCACAGGTACGGCATGGAACCGGCAAGCGAAAAGACCACCCACGACAAGGTGACCACCAGATAGGAATCCCTTCGCGTCAGGCTGTTTTCTGCATCCTTTCCATAATATGCCAATCCGAAGCCAGCAACCAGCGTCACCAGCATCGAGATGCCAAAAGACATCACGTCCCGTTCATCGTATGCCACAGAGATACACAGACAGCACAACATCAAGACTGCTTCAAGATAAAGCAGATGTCCAATGATTTTTGATACAAGTTTCAGATTACGCATCACTCAAACCAACGTTCCATATTCCTTATCATCGTCTCGTGGCAGAACACCACCACCCTATCGCCTTCTTCTATCTGGGTCATACCGTTCACCAACATGCCTTCGCCATTTCTTACAAGTCCACCGATTGTCATCTCCATCGGCAACTTTAGGTCTTTCACAAGTTTCTTTGTCACCTTCGCCCCGTGTTGCACCGTAAACTCAGCCACGTCGGCATTGGCGGTGGTCATGAATTTCACGTTCCGCACATCTTCGCCGAGCATCATCTGGTAGATATGACTCGCCGTAATCGTGCGTTTATTGATGAGTGTACCAATATCCAGACTCTCTGCCATGGTGATATAGTCTATATTGTCAACCATCGCTATCGTCTTCCTCACTCCCATGCGTTTTGCCGTGAGGCAAGCCAAGATATTTGCTTCCGTACTGCTTGTCAGAGCCACAAAAGCCTGCGTATTCCTTATTCCCTCCTCCTGCAGGAGTGTCAAGTCGCGCCCGTCGCCATGTATCACCAGTACGTTATCATCATCGATGAGTTCATTAAGCCTTTCGCAACGTTGCTCATCGCTTTCTATAATCTTGACATTCATATTGTCCGGCATCGCCTTTACAGCGCGCACGGCTGTCATGCCACCTCCCATAATGATGACATTCTTCACATCTTCATAACCGTCTTTTCCCACCAACTTGCGGATGTATGGGACATTATCTGTCGGCGTCATGAAGTATGCTATATCTCCAAGATGCAACTCGTCGCCACCTTTCGGTATGAGCGTCTCGTCACGACGCTTTATGGCTACGATATGGAATGGCTCGTTGTGCAGAGCCAGTTGCATGAGTGACTGGTTCAAGATTTCGCATCCCTCTCTCAGTTTTATGCCCAACATCGTCAGAGCGCCTTCATAGACATCCCAACGCTGGCGCACCCAACTCGTCTTCAGTCCTGTCACTATCTCCTGTGCCGCCAGCAGTTCCGGATAGATCAGCGAATCCACGCCGAGTTTTCCAAACAGCGTCTGCACCTCTTTTGTCAAAAATTCCGGGTTGTCAATACGTGCCACGGTCTTTTTCGCACCCATTGCCTTGGCGATGATGCAACTTGTGGTATTGACATTCTCATCGGCGTTGACGGCCACGAAAAGGTCGGCATTTGCCACTCCCCCTTCTTTAAGTGCGTGGATGCTCGTTGGCGAGGCATTTATCACCATCATATCCAGGTCGTTCTGTATATTCCCCAGTTTCGCCTCATCTTCCTCAATCAGCACGATATCTTCCTTATCCCTTATCAAGAGTTTAGCAAGATACAGCCCTATGCTATTGGCACCTGCAATAATGATTTTCATGACTATATTGCTTGTTCAAGTTTTTCTAAGATTCCTTCTTCGTCAAGTCCCAGCGCATGCATCAGTTCCGGCACGCTACCATGCTCCACAAACTCATCAGGCAATCCCATACGCTCCACGCTTGTGGCATACCTATGGTCCTGTATCCATTCTGTCACAGCCGAGCCCAGTCCGCCGTTTCTCACGCCGTCTTCAATCGTGATGATGCGACTAAACTTCTGCCCCACCTCCGTGAGCAAAGCCTCGTCTAATGGTTTGAGGAAACGCATGTCGTAATGAGCCACGCTCTTACTGCACCTCTTTATTGCACGCTGAACGGTATTTCCTATCGGACCAAGACTCAATATAGCGACATCCTCACCATCCGTGAGTTTCCTGCCTGTGCCCACCTGTACCTCCTCCATCGGGCATTGCCAGCCCGTGAGTTCTCCTTTTCCGCGTGGGTATCTTATCACGAAAGGTCCTTTGTTCGGCAACTGTGCCGTGTACATCAGATGACGCAGTTCCCTTTCATCCATCGGCGAAGATATGGTGATGTTTGGTATCGGGCGCAGATACGCCAGGTCGAAAGCCCCGTGATGAGTCGCACCATCCTCGCCCACTATTCCGGCACGGTCCAGACACAGCACCACCGGCAACGATAGTATTGCCACATCATGTATGATGTTGTCGTAAGCGCGCTGTGCAAACGAGCTGTATATGTTGCAGAAAGGCACGAGTCCTTCCTTTGCCATTCCTGCCGAGAACGTGACAGCATGCCCTTCGGCTATTCCCACATCAAAAGCGCGGGCAGGCATCTTCTCCATCAGTATGTTCATACTGCATCCTGTAGGCATGGCAGGTGTCACGCCTATTATCCGTTCATTCTTACGCGCCAACTCAAGGAGCGTCTTCCCAAACACTTCCTGATACTTCAGCGGTTCATCCTTGCCTCTCCTCTTCAGACATTCGCCCGTGTCGGGGTCAAAGATGCCCGGAGCATGAAATATCGTAGGATTCTCCTCTGCCGGTTTATATCCTTTACCTTTCCGCGTGTGCAGATGAAGAATCTTCGGACCTGTCATTTCCTTTATCTCGCGCAACACGCGCACCATCTCCACCACGTTATGTCCGTCTATCGGACCGAAATAACGGATGTCCATACCTTCAAAGATGTTCTGCTGTTGCGAAATAAACGACTTGACGGCATTATTCAATCTTATTATCGCCTTCTTGCGCTTGTCGTCAAGCACTCCGCGGTCGTGTAGCCAGTTCGACAGGCGGAAACGCACCTTGTTATATCGTTTGTTGGTGTTCAGGTGAAGCAGATAGTCTCTCATGCCACCCACACTACAGTCGATGCTCATATTATTGTCGTTCAGCACGATGAGCATATCATTCGGTTGCTGTGAAGCATTATTCAGTCCTTCGTATGCCAAGCCACCGCTCATGGCTCCGTCGCCGATGATGGCCACCACATGTTCGGGATGTTCATGTAATTTCTTTGCTGCAACAGCCATGCCCAACGCTGCCGATATCGAGTTGCTCGTATGCCCACAGGCAAACGTGTCATACTCGCTTTCCAATGGTGACGGGAATGGGCGCAGACCTCCGAACTTGCGGTTTGTTGAGAACCCCTTACGCCGACCTGTCAGTATCTTGTGTGCGTATGCTTGATGCCCCACGTCCCACACCAGTTTGTCCTTTGGCGTGTCATATACATAGTGCAGAGCCACCGTCAGTTCTATCGTGCCCAACGAGGACCCCAGATGCCCCGGGTTGTCGGCCAGTTGCTCAATAATAAAATTCCTCAGTTCGCCACACACCTGTGGCAACTGCTCTACGTTCAGTTTCTTAAGGTCCGAAGGGTAAATTATATCGTCAAGTAGTTTCACTTTTCACTCAAACTTGCTTTTTTCTTTTCCACCTCACGGGCAAAGTCCGAGAAAGCGGCTATTGTCTCTTCCTGCAAAGTCTTATATGTCTCTGGGTCTTCTTCCGGGAGCGTCTCCAATTCGGCCTTATTATCCGTGTGCCATTTCTCCAATGATAGTGTGGCAACATTCACAAGTGAATCCACCGAAGAAGAGTCCTTTGCCGCCTGTATCTGTTCCAGCGCAGAGGACAGTATATCGTTCCACCCCTCACCCATCTTTGGCTCGCTGGAACATGCCGTCATCAGCCCCACAGACATTACTGCAATAAAACACTTTTTCATCTTCTATGTCATTATAGCATTTATTTCGTTGCAAACTTACATAATTTTTTCGATTTTTCGCCCATTATTGAAATAAGGTGGGTGCTATAAATCATATTGATTTGCAAATCATCCTTCGGCTCGGCAAAGTTCAAATAAAATTTGGCATTTCTCTCGCATTGCACTAATTTTGAAATCGAAAAACTAAAAACTGACAGGCGGTTGCTCCTATAAGCAACACTCGGACTTTTCGTGTAAGTCATCATTCTTGCCGTTTGGATATTGGGAAAAAGAATAGTGCTTGCAAGATGATGCATTGAGGTCTCGTTGTGAATAAGAATTTATTTTGAAAAAAATAATATGACGCAGAAAGGTTTTGAAGATTATATCTTTACTGTTTTTGATAGTAAAAATGGAACTGCGAAAAGTTATATTACGGCTGTTCATATCATTGATGAGATGTTTGAATACGAAGATGTATTCGGTCTTAATGGTAAATCTATTGCGTGTATAAATGA